>JASHQL010000179.1 GCA_030039155.1 Streptosporangiaceae bacterium
GCTCGCGCCGCATGGCGGCGTTCCTGTCGATTGCCGCAACGCAGGTATTCACCGCGGCCACGACGGCGAACACGATGGCCAGCACATGCTGTCCGACCGCGTACACACCGGCGACGCCGGCGCCGAACGCGACAGCCTTGACCGCCAGGATCCCCGGTAGCGGCAGCTGGATCCTGGCCCTCGGCGCCGCGAACAGCCACCAGATCACCACGGCGGCCAGCGGGCAGCCGATCGCCAGCGCGATCCGGCCGGCCAGCGCGCCGACGGCGGTGGCGCCCCACCAGGCGAGGGCCGCGAGCATGCACAGCTCGAGCAGGAATGCCAGTGCCTCGTTCGCCGCGTGCAGCGGCTGCGGGAGGGCGCGGGGCCTGAGCGCTGGCATCGTGTCCTCCTGTCCGGGCGGCAGGCGCCGCCATCGCTCATTATCCAGGCCGCGGCCCGGCCTCTTCTCGCCTGGCAGGCAGCAGCAGCGCGGGCACCGCGGCGAGCGCGGTGAAGCCGACGCACCACCAGAACGTGCGGCTGTAGCCGAGCGCCAGGCCGCCGGCCGCTGGCCCGGCGCCCTGGCTGGCCAGGATGACGACCAGCACCGCGGCGCCGAAGGCGCCGCCGACCTGCTGCACGATCCTGGTCGCGCTGCTGGCGTGCGGCAGGTCCTGGCGGTCGAGGCCCTGGAACGCGCCTGCCATCACCGCGATCGTCGCGGCGCCAAGGCCGGCGCCGCGTACCACAAGCGCGGCGCACAGCGCGACGTCGTTGTGCTGCAGCCCGGTCAGCGCGAACGGCACGGTGCCGAGTGCGGCAAGCACGACGCCGGCCAGCACGACCGGCCGCGGGCCGAGCCTGTCGGTGAGCTTGCCTGCCAGCGTGCGCGGCAGGATGCTGCCGACGCCCTGCGGGACCAGCAGCAGCCCGGCCGCCAGCGCCGTATAGCCGCGCGCCTGCTGGAAGAACAGCGGCAGCAGCAGCATCGCGCCGTAAATCGACAGCCCGGCCAGGAACAGCAGGCTGCTGGCGCAGGCGAAGCCGCGCTGCCGGAACAGCCGCAGGTCGACGGCGGGCGGCCGGGTGCTGCGCAGCGCGTGCCAGACAAACGCGGCAAGCAGCGCGGCGCCTGCGGCGAGCGGCACGATCACCCGTGGATGGCCGAACCCGGCGGTCGCGCTGACCTCGGCCAGCCCGTAGAGCAGCAGCGCGAGCGCGGGGCACAGCATGCCGAGGCCGAGCAGGTCCAGGTGCGGCCGCTCCGCCCGGCCCGCGTCCGGCGGCAGCCCTCGCCAGGCGAGCACCAGGCCGGCCAGGCAGATCGGCACGTTCACGTAGAAGATCCAGCGCCAGCTGAAGTGGTCGATGATCAGGCCGCTGAGCACCGGGCCGAACACCGGCACCACCGCGATCGGCAGGCTGACCGACGCCATCAGCCGGCCCAGGTTGCGCCCGCCGGCTGCCTGGGTGAGCAGCGTGGTGAGCAGCGGCAGCAGCAGGCCGCCGCCGAGGCCCTGCAGCACCCGGAAGACGATCAGGCTGCCGATGTTCCAGGCCGCGCCGCAGGCGACCGAGCCGGCCAGGAACGCGGCCAGCGAGAGCATCCACATCCGCCGCCCGCCGAACCTGGCCAGCGTCCAGCCGCTGACCGGGATCACCATGCCGAACGCCAGCAGGTACCCGGTGATCAGCCATTGGATCGAGGACACCGTCGTGTGCAGGTCCCGGCCGATGGTGTCGATGGCCACGTTCACGATCGAGGTGTCGAGCAGCGTCGGGATGGCGCCGGTCAGCAGGATCACGATGAGCTTGACCAGGGCCGGATCGAGCTTGGCGTTGGCGGTCTCCGGCTGGGCCGCGGTCTCGGGGGTGGCCGTCATGTTTTGTATACTACACCGTGCAGTGTAATTAGCTACACTGGTGAGTGTACTTTCTGCCAGCCGACGACCTGGAGGTCTCAGCATGACCAGCGTGCAGCCTCGCAGCGCGGCGCTGACGGGTCCAGGCAGGCCGCCCGGCGGCTCGGAGCAGAAGAAGGCGGCGATCGTGGCGGCCGCGCTGAAGCTCTTCTTTGCCGACGGGTTCGACCGCACCAGCGTGGACGCGATCGCGGATCAGGCCGGCGTTTCCAAGCGGACCATCTACAACCACTACGGCGACAAGGAAAGCCTGTTCCTTTCGGTCATCGGCGACACCTACGCCGCGATGATCAAGGCCACCTGGCAGATCATGGACGCGCATCTGGCTGCGGTCACCGATGTCGAGGCAGACCTCACGGCGTTCGCGCTCGACCTGGCCAGAACCATGATCAACAAGCCGGAGCGTGCCGCGCTGATCCGGCTGATGGTGACCGAGGCGCCGCACTTCCCGCAGCTGCGCAGCGTGCAGATGCGGCCGCTGACCATTACCGACGGCCTGGCCAGCCGGCTGGCCAGGCTCGGCGAGCAGGGCGTGCTGGACGTGCCCGACCCGCAGCAGGCGGCGTCGCACCTGTTCTCGCTGACGATGGGGCAGGTCAACAACAGGTCGCTGTTCGGCGCCATGCCAGTCGCCGACGCCGATGTCGAGCGGATGGTGACCGGCGGGGTGCGCGCCTTCCTGCGCGCCTACAGGCCGGCCTGAGGCTGGCCGGCCTGGTGGCCGTTCGGCTCGCCAACCACCGGCAAGGTGACCGCGGACGGCTGCTCCCGGCTGTGCTGGATGTGGTACCGCACGACCGCCGTTGCGCTGCCGTCCACCGGGTCTTCGCCGGTGCCCAGGTTGCGTGCGAACCTGGGGTGCGCGCCGCCGGACAGCTGCAGCCGGATCCGGTGCCCGGCCAGGAACACGTGGTTCACGTCGGTGAGCGCGACCCGGACCAGTTGCGCCGACCCATCAGCCCGAACCGGCAGCCGGACGATCTGGTCGGTCAGGTTCCGCGACCTGCCGCTCTCGTCCACGTCGCACAGCCTGACGAACAGGTTCGCGTGCGGCGGGTCGGTGCGGACCCACAACTCGGTCACCGGCGGCCCGGCCACCTGCAGCGGGGCAGCCAGCGGCGCGGTGCTAAACGTCAGCACGTCGTCCCGGCGCTCGAGCGCCGTGTTGTCCTTGCTGCCACCGCCGGTCATCGACATGGTCCGGCCGCCCACCGACGGGGTCGGCGCCGCCGGGTCGTAGCTGAAGCCGGTCTGCGTCGTGCCCTCGGCAGGCTCGGCGCCGCTGAGCGCGCCAGGCGCGTGCAGGTACCAGGTCCGCTGCGTGGTGCCGGCCGGCGGCCACTGCGGCAGCTCGCGCCATTCCTGCACGCCGCTGGTCCAGGCCCGTACGGGCCCAGGCCGCGACGGCGCCCCGTTCCCGTCCCCGTCGAGGTAGGCGTCCAGCCAGCTGAGGGTCTCGGCGGTGGTCACGCCGCCGTCGATGGTCATGTGCGTCCACGGCCCGATGGTGAGCGCGGTCGGCACGCCGCGGCTGCGCAGCGCCTGGTACTGGTGCAGCGTCTGCTGGACGAAGAAGTCGTGGAAGCCGCTGATCAGCAACGTCGGCACGGTGACCCGGTCCAGCGCGGCCGACGCGTTGTACCCGGACCAGAAGGGATCGGCCATGTCCTGATGGTTCAGCCACTCGCCGTACCAGGGCGCGCCGGCCCCGCCGATCGTGTCTCCGGTCGCCCGTAGTGGCAGCCGCCGGAGCGCCGCGGCCAGCCGCTTGTCGGACCGCGCGGTCCGCCAGAACCCGCGGACCGCGCCGACCTGCTCCTGATGCGCCATCAGGTCGCTCCACATCAGCAGGTTGTACAGCTCGAAGACGCCGTTCGGATAGCCGGCCGTGGCCAGGTCATGCGGGCTGATCTGCACCACCATGGCCTTCAGCTCCGGCGGCGGGTCAAGCGCGAGCGCCCACTGCACGAACGCGAGGTAGCTGGCGCCGACGGTGCCGAGCCGGCCGTCGAACCAGTCCTGGGCGCGCAGCCAGGCCACGGTGTCCTGGCCGTCGGCAGCCTCGTCGACGGCCGGCCGGAACGTGCCGCCCGAGCCGAACGTGCCGCGGGTGCTCTGCAGCAGCACGTGGTAGCCGCGCTCGGCGAACGGCAAGGCCACCATCGCGAACGCCTTCCGCCCGTACGGGCAGCGCATCAGCACGGTCGGCCGCTGCACGTCGGTGACCGGCGCGTAGTGGTCGGCAAGCAGCACGACGCCGTCGCGCATCGGCACCTGCACGTCCCGGCTCAGCCGTACCTTGTTGCGCCGTGGCGGCAGGTGCCAGCGCTTGCCGAGCACCGCGCTCGCCTGGCTGGTCAGCCGGCCTGGCCGCCCGCCGGCCGGGGGAGTCGAGTGCGGTCGTTCCTGCACGCGGGCACTGACGTCTGATCCCATCCAGCCATATTTCCACGCATGATCAGCACTGCACCAGCGTTTGTTACTCGCCCGTAACCTCTGCCGCGCCAGCCTCCGCCGCGCCAGCCTCCGCCGCGCCAGCCTCGGCCGCGCCAGCTTCCGCCGCGCCAGCCTCCAGGTCGGCAAGCCGGCCGAGTGCCGCGGTTGCCTCCCTGGCGATCGGCGGCGGCGGGTCGTCCGCCAGCACCTGCCTGAGCGCCTTGCCGTAGGCGACGTCGTAGGCCCGCTCGGCGGGCACTTCGGTGTCCGGCCGCACGCCGGTGCCCTGCCAGTTGGAGCCGGTCACCGGGTTGATCGAGCGGGCGAACGGCACCCCGATCCCGATGGTGGCGCTGATCGGCACGAAGTCGGTCGGGTGCGCGCCGCCGCCGGTCGGCTCGCCGATCACCTCGGCCCTGCCCTGCGCCTGCAGCGTGTAGCAGAAGTCCTCGCCGCCGGAGAACGTCTCGCCGCTGCACAGCAGGTACACCGGCCGGTCCAGGTAGCGCTCGCCCGGCAGGTAGGCCAGGCTCCAGAACTGCCTGGTCTCGCCGGTGCCTGCGGTGTAGATGTCGTTGAGGTGCGTGGGACCAGGGAACAGGTAGCTGCACCAGAACACCACGCCGTCCGGCGAGCCGCCATGGTTCTGCCGCAGGTCGATGATCAGCGCGCTGGTTCCCGACACCAGCTCCATCGCCGCGGCGATCGCCTGGCCGCCATGCTCAGGCACCGGCACCCTGCGCAGGTCGAGGTAGCCGATGTTGCCGTCGAGCCGCTCGACCTTGTGGATGCCGAAGTTGTCGAGCTGGCCAGGCTTTTGGTGCGGCCGGTCAGCGTGCCCGCGGCCGGGCGGTGGCCTGAGCCGCTCCCGCGGCTCGTGCGTGCGCACCCGCAGGTGCTTGTCGTGGCAGATCTCCTGCAGCTGGCTGGTGAGCAGGTCGGCGAGTGCTTCCTCGTCCAGGTCGTCGTAGGCGCCGGCCGCCAGCTCGGCCCTGACCACGGTGGCGGCCTGCTCGGCAAGCTCGGGGAACACGTACCGCGCGCACAGGTGCCGCAGCGCGGCCTGCACGATCTCCCGTGGCGGCAGCGGCTCGGCGGTCAGCTCAGGGTCGTCGGCCAGCACGATGCTGGCCGCGTCCGCTGCCTGGCCGGCGGTGAACTCAAGCTGCTTGGCGGGCGGCAGCCGCAGCGACAGCTCCCGCCGCAGCCTGCGCATCAGGTCGTGATGCTCGGTCGCCCACTCTTGCAGCTGGTGCTCGGCCGGCGGCGGGCCGCCAGTGACCGGCACCAGCACGCGGACCAGCAGCTCGCCGGGCTCGACCCGCTCGGTGTCGTCGTGGGTGAGCAGCGTCACCTGCTCCACCGTGCCGGCCGGGAACCTGGCCAGCACCTCGTCGTTGATCTCGCGCTCGAGGCGCCGCAGCGCCGTCCGGTCCGCGCCAAGCCGCCTGTCCACCCACCCGAGGGTAATCGCCGCTGCCGTGGTCGGCACATCGGCGCCAGCCGGTGCTAGGGCAGACTGTCGCCGTGGCGAGACTGACAGACGGCAAGGCAGCGATCGTGTTCGATTTCTACGGCACGCTCACCCCGCTCGGCCGGAACGAGGTGTGGCAGGACCACGCGGCGCAGCTTGCCGGGGTGCTCGGCGTCTCGCCCGAGGCGCTCATGCAGGTGCTCGACGACACCTATCCCGAGCGGTTCACCGGCGCCTTCGGCGGCCTGCGGGAGACACTGGCCGCGCTGGCCGGCCGGCTCGGCGTGCAGCTATCCGGCGAGCGGCTGGACGAGGCAGTCGCGCTCAGGCGGAACGTGCAGGAGTCGATGTTCAGGCTCAGGCCGGAGGCCGTGCCGGTGATCAGCGAGCTGCGGGACCGCGGCCTGCGCACCGGCCTGGTCTCCGACTGCACCTCCGAGCTGCCGGACGCCTGGCCGCGACTGCCGGTCGCCGGGCTGATCGAGGCGCCGGTGTTCTCCTGCGTCGAGCGGACCCGCAAGCCGGATCCCAGGCTGTTCCTGACCGTCGCCGGGCGGCTGCGGGTCGACCCGGCCGACTGCGTCTACGTCGGCGATGGCGGCGGCCGCGAGCTGACCGGGTCAAGCGCTGTCGGCATGTACGCGATCCTGCTTGCCGGACCTGACTGGCACGGCCAGCGGGTGTACGAGCGGGAGGACACCTGGACCGGCCCGCGGATCGGCTC
>JASHQL010000180.1 GCA_030039155.1 Streptosporangiaceae bacterium
CCCGGGCCTGCCGGTGGCGCAGGGCGGGCGCAGCAACGGCGCCAGGGTGGCCTGCCGGACCGCGCGAGCTGCCGCCGCGACCGCCGTGGTCGCGCTAGCGTTCCCGCTGCACCCGCCGGGGCGGCCGGAGCTGACCAGGGTGGCCGAGCTGCGCGAGGCGGGCTGCCCGGTGCTGGTGGTGAACGGCGCCAGCGACCCGTTCGGCATCCCGGACGCGGCGGACGCCGACCGGGTCGTGGTGCTGCCCGGCGAGACGCACAGCCTGTCGAAACGGCCCGCTGCCGTCGGCACCGCCGTGCATGACTGGCTTGCTGTTCAGCTTGGCGCCGCGGCCGGCGACCAGGGCGCCGCAGCGGGCGGCTAGGGCGCCGCGGCCGGGCAGCCAGGAACCGCTGAGAAGCAGCGGGGAAAGGCTAGGCGAGACGCCGGCCGCAGCCAGCGGAGCCGCTACGCGGCCGGGCTGCTCGCAGGCCCGAAGATCAGGTCGGTGGGACGGTGCGGCGCGATGGCGTCGCCACACGGCAGCAGTTCGCCGGTGTCCTCGAATATCACGATGCCATTACAGAGCAGGCTCCAGCCCTGCTCTGGGTGCGCGATCAGCGTACGAGCCGCCTCGCGGTCCGGATCATTGGCCTCCGGACACCGTGGCGTGTGCGGGCACATCCGCGTGCCTCCTGTGGGTCCCTCGTTGTGTTGTTGATCACACACTAGCTTGCCAGCCGCAGTACTCCGCGCAGCATGGCCGGTTGTGACGGTTTTCGTTACCTGTCCTTGTAGCTTTCGTTGTAGTCGGCCGTTTCTGCTGGCAGCCCGCATGCAGCCGGCGGCGGTCAGGTAACGGCGGCGGAACGACGAGCCGAACTCGGGTGGCCTAGCCGGCGGCGCCTGATGCCTCGGGCAGCCTGGCGATCTCGGCGCCAAGCTCCTCGGCGCGCGGCATCGCCGGGAACCCGGTCAGCCGGTGGGTCTCCCGCAGGGTCAGCAGCCGTTCCGCCTCATCGGTCCAGGCATGTACGGCCGGCTTGGCCTTCGCCTTCCTGGTGTAGATGCGGTCCTCGTAGCCGAGCGGGCCGATCTCCGCGCGCTGTGCCGCGTAGGCGGCGTGCATCGCGTCGGTCAGTGCCACGTCGAGGCGGCGCGCAAGCGGGTACTGCTCGCTGGCAGGCGCGGCTACGGCCTGCGCCTTGCGGTAGTCCTGCTCTGCCTGCTGGGCGGCGGCGAGCAGGTCGCTGAAGTTCGCCGCAACCGCCACGTCGGCCAGGTACTGCGACTCGGCCGCCGCGCTGACCTTGTTCGACCCCATCTTCACGCGGGTCAGCTTAGCGAACGCTGATGACGGTGCTGGCCAGGGGACGACCCCGCAACCCCAGGCTGGCCGGTACCGGGCGGGCTCAGGCCAGGCTCTGCTGCCAGCTCTCGTGCAGCGACGAGTACTCGCCGTCGCCTGCCATCAGCTGGCTCGGCGGGCCGTCCTCCACGATCCGGCCGCCGCGCACCACCAGCACCCGGTCGGCGATCGCGACAGTCGACAGCCGGTGCGCGATGATGACCGCGGTGCGCCCGGCCAGGATCGTCTGGAGGGCGCGCTGCACCAGCCGCTCGCTCGGGATGTCGAGCAGCGAGGTCGCCTCGTCGAGCACCAGCACTGCGGGCGCGGCGATGAACGCGCGGGCGAATGAGATCAGCTGACGCTGGCCGGCCGACAGCCGCGAGCCGTGCTTGCCGACCTCATCGTCGTAGCCCTTGGGCAGCGCCGAGATGAAGTCGTCGGCGCCGATCGCCGCCGCCGCCGCCATGATCTCGGTCCTGGTGGCGTCTGGCTTGCCGAGCGCGATGTTGTCCGCGATGGAGCCGCTGAACAGGAAGTTCTCCTGGGTGATCAGGATGACCTCGCGCCGCAGCGTGCGGTCGGACAGCTCGCGCAGGTCCACGCCGTCGAGCCGCACGCTGCCCTGCACCGGGTCGTACAGCCTGGCGATCAGCCTGGCCATGGTGGTCTTGCCGGCCCCGGTCGCGCCGACGATCGCCACCGTCTGCCCGGCCGGGATGGTCAGGTTCAGGTCGGGCAGCACCACGGCTGACCGGTAGGCGAAGCTGACCGAGTCGAACCGCACGGTGCGGCCGCCGGCCGCCTCGGTGAGCCCGGCCGGCTCGATGGGCTCGGCCACCTGCGGCGGCTCGTCCAGCACCCCGGAGATCTTCTCCAGCGCCGCCCCGGCTGCCTGGAACGAGCTGTAGAACTGCGACAGGTCGATCAGCGGGTCGAAGAACCGCTGCAGGTACAGCAGGAACGTGACCAGGACACCAAGCTGCATCTCGTGGTGGATCACCAGGTAGCCGCCGTAGAGCAGGACCGCGCCGATGGCCAGGTTGCCGACCAGCGTGACGCCGGGAAAGAAGATCGCCAGCAGCTGCATGGACCGCCGGGTGGCGGTGGTGTAGGCCTCGTTCAGCTCGCCGAAGATGTCCTCGTTCCTGCGCTCCCTGCGGAACGCCTGGACTGCCTTGATCCCGCCGAAGGTTTCCACGAACTGCACGATGACCTTGGCGATGGTGTCCCTGGTCTGCCGGTAGGCGACCGCGGACTCGCGCCTGAACCAGGCCGACAGCCAGATCAGCGGCCCGAAGCCGGTCATCACCACCAGGGCGAGGCGCCAGTCGAGCAGGATCATCCCGGTGCCGACCAGGATGAGCGAGAAGCTGGCCGAGCCGAGCGCGGCCAGCCCCTCGTCGAACAGGTCGGAGATCGAGTCGATGTCGGAGACCTGCCTGGAGATCACCCGGCCCGAGGTGTACCGCTCGTGGAACGAGACAGGCAGCCGCAGGAAGTGCACGAACAGGCGGCGCCTGAGCTCGAAGACGACCTTGCCGCCGAGCCTGCCGATGCCCCAGACGTAGTACCTGGTCGCCACCGCCTGCACGATCACCGACGCCGCGAAGGCGACGATCACCACGGTGAGCGGGCCGGCCTGGTGCGACTTCAGCAGCTCGGGGATCCGGTCGATGCCGACGCCGACCAGCCACGGGCCGGCCAGCGCGGCCAGGTTGGCGACGATGACCAGCAGCAGGATGCTGGTGGACAGCACCTTGTACGGCCTGAGCAGGTCCTGCAGCAGCCTGCGGGACCTGCGCCGCAGCAGCGTGGTGAGCTTGCCGGAGACCTCTTCGATGTCCTCGGCGGCGATGCCGCGCCAGGCCTCGGCCGGCGGTGCTGGCTGCGTCGAGGCGGCGGGGGCCGAGGCGGATTGAGTGGTCATCGGCGTGCCCCGCTCGCCAGGCCAGGCTCGGCCAGGCCGTTGTCGTGCGGGCCGCCGTCTGGCAGCTCCGCGTCGGCGCTCATCAGGTGCCGGTACCGCGGCTCGGTCGCCAGCAGTTCCTTGTGCGAGCCGACCGCGACGATCACGCCGCCGCTGAGCAGCGCGACCCGGTCGGCAAGCTGCACGGTCGACGGCCGGTGCGCGACCACCAGCGCGGTGGTCTCGCCGAGGACGTCGGCCAGCGCGGCCGTCACCTTCGCCTCGGTGTGCACGTCGAGCGCGGACAGCGGGTCATCGAGCAGCAGCACCTGCGGGCTGGCCAGGATCGCGCGCGCCAGCGCGACCCGCTGCCGCTGGCCGCCGGACAGCGCCATGCCCTGCTCGCCGATCCTGGTGTCTGCTCCCCAGGGCAGGTCGGCCACGAAGTCGGCCTGGGCGGCGGCAAGCGCCGCCATGATGGCTTCCTCGCTGGCCTCCGGCCCGCCGTAGCTGACGTTCTCCCTGACGCTGGCCGAGAACAGGGTGGCGTCCTCGAATGCGCAGGCGACCCTGGCCCGCAGCGCCGCCAGCGGCAGGTCGCGGATGTCGACGCCGTCCAGCGTGATGGAGCCGCCGGTGACGTCGGCCAGCCTGGGCACGAGCTGGAGCAGCGTGCTCTTGCCCGACCCGGTCGCGCCGACCAGGGCCACGGTCTCGCCCGGCTTCAGCTCGAGGTTCAGCCCGCGCAGCACCGGCTCCGGCGCCCCCGGATAGCGGAACACCACGTCGTCGAAGACCAGGTGACCGGCGCCGGCCTGGCTGGCCGCGGGCAGCGCAGGCCGCTGCAGCGCAGCGGGCGTATCGGTGATCTCCGGCTCGGTGTCCAGGATCTCGTAGATCCGCTGCGCCGCCGTGGCGGCTTCCTGGCCGGTGGCGATGATGAACCCGGTGGCCTCGATCGGCCAGATCAGCAGCAGGGTCATCGTGACGAACGCGACCAGCCCGCCGATGGTCAGCTGGTGCCAGCTCACCGCCAGCGCGCCGAACAGCAGCACCACGCCGATGGCCGCGTTCGGCGCCACGTCCAGGCTGGCCCAGAAGGCGCCGCGCAGCCCGGCCTTGGCGATCTGGGTCTGATAGACCTGCTGGGACTGCGCGGAGTGCTGCGCGGTGGCCTCGCGCTGGCGGCCGAGGGACTTCAGCACCCGGATGCCGCCCGCCGCTTCCTCGACGTAGGTGGCCAGGTCGCCCTGCTGGTCCTGCGCCCGCCGGGACAGCACGCCGTACTTCTTCTCGAATCGCAGGCACAGGTAGCTGACCGGCGCGAACACGCAGCCGGTCAGCAGCCCGAGCCACCAGTTCAGGTGGATCAGCACCGCCACGATGACCAGGAACGTCCAGGCGTTGGTGATCAGGAAGACGATGCCGAAGCCGGCGAACCGCCTGATCGTCGACAGGTCGGTGGTGGCTCGCGACAACAGCTGGCCTGACTGCCACTGGTCGTGGAAGCCGGCGTGCAGCACCTGCAGGTGGTGGTACAGGTCGTCACGGATCGCGCGTTCCATGCCGGTGACCGCGCCTGCCTGCACCCAGCGGCGGTAGAAGTTCAGCCCGGCCTGCATGGCGCCAAGCGCCATGGCCGCGATGGCCAGCGGGACGAGCTGGCGCACGCTGCCGTGCTTGATCGCGGTGTCGATGACCGACTTGGTCAGCAGCGGGATCGCGATCTCGCCGGTGACCGCGATGACCGCTGCGATGATCATGAGCAGCAAGACCCAGTAGTAGGGCCGCAGGTACTCCCGGCTACGCCAGAGCGCCGCCGCTGGTGTCTGTTGCGGGCGGTCCGGCCGACTCCGGGCATGCGGCGGCGAACTTGCTGACTCGGGGGGCATTATCCGCAGGTTAACCGGGGTTCCGGGTAGCTGTCATCTCAATTTCGCTGTGCGCGCAGCACCGCGCGGCAGGTCAGCGACGGAACGCGGAGCGCCAACATCGGCCAGAGTCAGATACCGGTCAGGGTGGCGGAGAGCGGGTAACTCTGGCACGCTGGCGAAACGCAGGGGGCGTGCCGGGCCAGCCTCCAGCAGGGAGGGAACCATGGGGCGTGGCTTTGCCCGGAGCTCGCCTGTGCTCGACGACCCGGTGCCGGTGTTAGCCGTCTACCACGAGGGCGTCAGGGCTATCTGCCAGATCGCCGCGCAGTTCGGCCAGGACACCTGGGAGATGCGCACGCCCTGCCCGGAGTGGCGGGCGCATGAGCTCGCCGGGCATCTGCGCTGCGTGATCGACGACTACCACGAGTACCTGGACAACGCCCCGGTCAGCCGGTTCGCCAGGCTGATGGCCACCGGCGTTCCCGCCGAGACCCTGCAGCGCAAGCTGGCCAGGCAGAACGCCGCCGAGCTCGCCGCGCTGGCCGAGGCGCCGCCGGCCGAGCACGTGTCCGCGTTCGCGCAGTCGGCCCGCAGCTACGCCGAGCGGCTGCCGGCCGTCTGGGAGCTGCCGCATCACCAGTACCTGGACACCGTGGTGACGGTCGGCGGGATGGCCGGCGCCGCGTGTGCCGAGTGGCACCTGCACGCCTGGGACCTTGCCACCGCGCTCGGCGCCAAATACCGGCCAGCCGAGCCGGACCGGCTGGTCGCCTGCTGGCGGGCCGGCATGCCGCAGTCCCGGCTGACCGTGCTGCCCGGTGCTGACCCATGGCGGTCCATGCTCACGGCGTCCGGCCGGAGCCCAGCCTGACGGATCCGGGCCGGCCAGCGATACTTGGCCCATGGGCCTGGATATCAGCACAATCCGTTCCTGCTACCCGGCGCTGAAGGACGGCTACGCCTATCTCGACGGCGCGGCCGGGACGCAGGTCCCGGCCGCGGTCATCGACGCGATCGCCGGCGCGCAGGCCGACGGGCTCGCCAACGCCGGCGGCGCGTTCCCGGCAAGCGCGCGTGCCGATGCCATCACCGCGGAATGCCGCGCCGCGGTGGCCGCGCTGACCGGCGGCGAACCGGACGGCGTGATACTCGGGCCGAACATGACCACGCTGACCTACCGGCTGGCCGGGACGCTCGCCCGCGGCTGGCAGCCGGGCGACGAGGTCGTGGTGTCCAGGCTCGACCACGACGCCAACGTCCGGCCATGGGTCCAGGCGGCCGAGCGAGCCGGCGCAGTGGTCCGCTGGGCCGAGGTCGACCCGGCCACCGGGGAGTTGCCCGCCGGGCAGTACGCGGCGCTGATCTCGCCGCGGACCCGGCTGGTCGCCGTCACCGCGGCCAGCAACGTGATCGGCACCAGGCCGGACGTGCGGGCGATCACCGCGGCTGCCCGCGCGGCCGGCGCGCTCAGCTACGTGGACGGCGTGCACGCAACCCCGCACTGCCCGGTCGACGTCCGGTCGCTTGGCGCCGACTTCTATGCGACCAGCGCCTATAAGTGGTCGGGCCCGCACGTGGGCGCGGTGATCGCCGACCCGGCGCTGCTCGACACGCTACGGCCGGACAAGCTGATGCCGTCGCCGGACGAGGTGCCGGACCGGTTCGAGTACGGCACCCCGCCGTTCGCGTTGCTTGCCGGAGTCGTCGCGGCGGTCGAGCATCTGGCCGGCCTGGCCGCGCCGCAGGGCGGCAGTGCAGCCCGAGGGGAGACGACCCCGCCGAGCCCCGCCGGCACGCTGCGCGAGCGGGTGCTGGCGTCGATGACCGAGGTCGAGCGGTACGAGCAGGACCTGTTCGCCGGACTGCTGGCCGGCCTGGCCGGGATGAGCCACGTCACCTGCTACGGCGCCGCCAGGCGCCGGACGGCGACCGCCTACTTCACCGTGGCCGGCCGGACGCCACGGCAGGTTGCCGAGCAGCTGGCCGCGCGCAAGATCAACGTCTGGGACGGGCACAACTACGCATGGGAGCTGACCGGCGTGCTCGGGATCAGGGACTCGGGCAGCGCCGTGCGGGCCGGGCTGGTCCACTACAACGACGCAAGCGACGTCAGCAGGCTGCTCGACGCCGTGGCCGAGCTGGGCTGACCGGCAGCGGCGCTAGCCGGCGCCGCCAAGGCTGTGCCGGTACACCCTGGTGTCCCGCAGCTCGAACCCGACCTGCTCGTACAGGTTGCCTGCGGCCATCCTGGACGGTCGCGAGGTCAGGTCGACGGTCCTCGCGCCTGCCTCGGCCGCGAGCCGCAGCGCCTCGCCGACCAGTGCCCGGCCCGCGCCCTGCCGCCGCGCCTGCTGGTCGACCACCACGTCCTCGATCCACGCCCGCACCCCGCTCGGCACCCGGAACATCACCAGGCTGAGCGACCCCATGATCTGGCCGGCTGATCTGGCCACCAGCAAGGTGACCGCCTGGGACTGCGCGATCGCGGTCAGCGCCGCGCGGTCGAGCGGTACCGCCCTGGTTGATACCTGCGGGAGCAGCCTGGCGAATGCCTCGACCACCTCGTCGGTCACTTCAGTGAGCTCGTCAACCTGGACCGTCACCTGCGGCACATTACCGCCCCGCCGGGCCGGCCAGCTGCCGCTGCCACGCCGCCACATCGTCTGGGTGCGTCTCGGCGTGCGGCCCTGATCTGGCGATCAGCCGCTTGTCGGCTGCGGCGAACGCGCTGAACAGCTCGAACTGGCCGTCCCGCGGGAAGATCTCGTCGTCCCACTGCACATGGAACAGGACCGGGGCATCGATGGCGCGCGCCGCGGTCAGCGTCAGTTCGGGCGCGCACAGGCCGGGATGCAGCAGCTCGGACTCGCGCAGCCCGAACTTGCCGAACACCGCGCACCGCAGTCGCGGCCCGAGCGCCGCGGCTACCGGCAGCCCGAAGCGCGCGCCCA
The DNA here is from genome assembly GCA_030039155.1 of Streptosporangiaceae bacterium. GTDB lineage: Bacteria > Actinomycetota > Actinomycetes > Streptosporangiales > Streptosporangiaceae > JOPF074. Next base: position 8,062 of record JASHQL010000180.1, read on the forward strand.
TCGACATGCCGCAGACGCTGACGTTCCCGCCATCGACCAGGCCAAGCGCGGCGAGCGCGCCGACCACCGCCAGCCAGTCCTCGGTCATCCTGGCCGTGACCCGGTCGATGCCCTCGTCCACGATCAGCTGCTGGTATTCCGCCGGGCTCAGCGGAGCCGGCACCCGGTCTCCGTGGTAAGGCCCGTCGATCGCCACGACGGCAAGTCCTGCCTGGCCGGCCAGCCAGCGTGCCACCCGCAGCTGCCGCTCGCTGCGCTTGTCACCGCTGCCGCCGTGGCCGAGCAGCACCGCCGGGCGGCCCGCCTGGCCGGCGCCAGACCACAGCACGCCGGGCACGGCACGGCCGCCGTGCCGCAGCGCGAATGACCGCTCGGTCAGCTCGCCGTCGCTGGCTTCGCCGAGCCATGCCACGGCATTGCCCATCGGCGGCACAGCATCGCCTGCGGGCATCCGGGGCCCCGGTGGCGGTTGACCCTCCCGCTTCATGCCACGCCCGCCAGCCGCAGCAGCGCAGCGGTAGCCGCGGCCACCACGATCACCAGCAGGAACGGGGCGCGCAGCAGCAACGCGATGACCGCGGCGCCGAGCCCGGCAAGCCTGGCTGGGTCGACCGAGATCGCGTGGCCGCTGGTGCCTGCCTGCGCGGCGACCAGCGCAGCCAGCAGCGCGACCGGCACCAGCTCGGCGAACCTGCGGACCCTGGGGTTGCCGAGCACCCGCTGCGGCACCGTCAGGCCGGTGAGCTTGAGCGCGTAGCAGCCCGCGGCCGTTGCCAGCACCGCGATCCAGGCCGCCGTCACTGCTGCGGCTCCGGCCGGGAGCTGACCGGGTCGGGCTCGGCCGTTGGCGGCGACCAGAGCGCCCCGGCCACCGCGGCAACGGTGGCGAGGATGACCGGCGCCCCGGTCGGCAGCAGCGGCGTGCAGCCGAGCGCGATCGCCGCGCCGAGCAGCGCGACTGCCCGCTCGGTGCCGCCGGACCGCAACCTCGGCCAGATCAGCGCGAGGAAGGCGGCAGGCCCGACGACGTCAAGGCCGAGGCGCTGCGGTGAGCCGAGCTGTCCAGCGCCGACGGCGCCGGCCAGCGTGCACACGTTCCAGGTCAGGTAGATGGTGACGAAGGTGGCCAGGAAGCCGGACCTGGCCGACGTGCGGTCAGGCTGGGCGAGCGCCACCGCCGTCGTCTCGTCGATGACGCCCACGGCGGCCAGCAGCCGGCGCGGTCCGCTGACCTGCAGCAGCCCGGCCAGCCTGAGGCCATACAGCGCGTTCCTGCTGCCGAGCAGGATCGCGCCCACCGTGCCGGCCAGCAAGCCGCCGCTGGCCATCGCGCCAGCCAGCGCGAACTGTGACGCCCCGGTGAACGCCAGCGCGCTCAGCGCGCACGCCTGCCAGGTGGTCAGCCCGGAACTCACCGCGGCGGCGCCGAAGGCCAGCCCGGAGACGCCGACCGCAAGGCCAAGCCCGACGCCGTCGCGCACCGGGGTAGCTGCTGGCATGGCACGACAGTAGGGCAGCGGGCCGCTGCCGGTCTTGTACGTTCTTGCCCGCTACCCGGCGCAGGCGGCAGCGACCGGTTGCCGCTCCCGCTGGTAGGCACCGGGCGGCACGCCGACGACCCGCTTGAAGTGCCTGGTGAGATGCGCCTGATCGGCGAAGCCGGCGGTTGCGGCGACCTCAGCAGGCGCGACGCCGTCGTCGAGCAGCGACCTGGCCAGCCTGATCCTGAGCTGGTTGAGGTAGGCGTGCGGCGGCAGCCCGGTCTGCGCCCGGAACGCGCGCAGCACCGCGAACGGGCTGAGCCCGGTCAGCGCGGCCAGCTCGGCCAG
>JASHQL010000181.1 GCA_030039155.1 Streptosporangiaceae bacterium
CGGGCCCGCCCGCCTGCTCGGCCGGCTCGCCCGCCTGGTCTTCCGGCTCGTCCGGGTGCGCCGCGACCGCCGGGCCAGCGCCCGGCGCGTCCGACCTGATGTCGATCTTCCAGCCGGTCAGCCTGGCGGCCAGCCTGGCGTTCTGGCCCTCCTTGCCGATGGCGAGCGAGAGCTGGTAATCGGGCACGACCACCCGCGCGATCCTGGCGTCAGGGTCGATCACCTGCACCTCGGTCACCCTGGCCGGCGACAGCGCGTGCGCCACGAACTCGGCCGGGTCGGCCGAGTAGTCGACGATGTCGATCTTCTCCCCGTGCAGCTCGGTCATCACGTTGCGCACCCTGCTGCCCTTGGGCCCGATACAGGCGCCCTTGGCGTTCACGCCCTGCTGGTGCGAGATAACCGCGATCTTGCTGCGGTGGCCAGCCTCCCTGGCGATCGACGCGATCTCCACGGCGCCCGAGGCGATCTCCGGCACCTCGTGCTCGAACAGCTTCTTGACCAGGTTCGGGTGCGTACGCGACAGCGTGACCGACGGCCCGCGGTAGCCCTTGCGGACGTACAGCACGTAGCAGCGCAGCCGCTCGCCGTGCACGTACCGCTCGCCGGGCACCTGCTCGGCCGGCGGCAGGATCGCCTCGAGCTTGCCGAGGTCGACCAGCACCGCGCGCGGGTCCTTGCCCTGCTGGATGACGCCGGAGACGATGTCGCCCTCCCGGCCCGCGTACTCGCCGAAGGTCAGCTCGTCCTCGGCGTCGCGCAGCCGCTGCATGATCACCTGCCTGGCGGTGGTGGCCGCGATCCGGCCGAAGCCGTCTGGCGTGTCGTCGTACTCCCTGGTCACCTCGCCCTCCGGCGAGGTCTCGGCCGCCCACACGGTGACGTGCCCGCTGCCGCGGTTCACCTCAACCCTGGCGGTCGGGGCCGAACCCTCTGACCGGTGATATGCGACCAGCAGCGCATCCTCGATCGCCTTGATCGCCAGGTCCATCGAGATGTCCTTCTCGGCCTGCAGGCTGCGCAGCACGCCCAGGTCAATGTCCATCTGACCGCTCCTCGCGCGGGCCGGCCGCGCCGTCGGCGTCGTCGCCGGCCGGCTCGTCGTCGCCGGCTGGCTCGTCGTCCTGGCCCGGGTCGAGACGGCCGAACTCGACCTGGACACGCGCAGGGCCGAGCTCGGCGTAGCGGAACTCGCGCAGCTTCCCGGCCACCTCGAGGGTCACCCCGTGCTCGCTGGTGCCCGCCACCCTGCCCTCGATGCAGCCGGCGTCGCCGTTTCCCTGCTGGCCGGTGAGCGGTGCCTTGACCAGCCGCCCGGTGGCCCGGCGCCAGTGCCTCCGCTCGGTCAGCGGCCGGTCTATGCCAGGCGAGGTCACCTCGAGGGTGTACGGCTGCTCCCCCATCGCCGCCGCCGCGTCCAGCTTCGCCGATAGCTCGCGGCTGGCCAGCGCGATGTCGTCCAGGCTCACGCCGCCGTCGGCGTCGACGACGATGCGCAGCAGCCGCCGCCGGCCCGCGGCGACGACCTTGATGCCCTCGAGATCCATGTCGAGGGCCCTGATGACCGGCTCAAGCAGCACGGTGAGCCGCGCCGCGTCGGGCGCGCTGCCGCCCGGCCGCTGCTCCGCAGGCTGACCGAGCCTTCGTTGACCGTGACGGGAACCGCTCATCACGACCTCCTCGCCCCAGTGACCTGTGCTGTTTTCGCCAGTCGTCACTAGCCTAGCCGGGGGGTGCGGTAGCGGAGGGTAACCCCCGCGGCCTGCCCCCGTGCCCATACGATGCAGGGCAAGCAAGCGTCGCCCCGGAGGAACAGCCAGGTGCCTGCAGAACTGCCACGGGGGGACGACCCGCAACGGGATCCCCGCGCTGGCCCGACCAGGCGCGCCATCATGGCCGCGTCGGCAGCGGCGCTGCCGCTGCTTGCGGTCGGCTGCAAGGGGGTCGCGGCGCTCGGCCCGCCGCCCAAGCCGAGCGCCGAGGTGGTCATGCTGCGCTCGGCCATCGTGGCCGAGGCGGCCATGGTGGCCAGGTATACCGCGGCGGTCAGCCGATACGGCGGCGACCGCGGCGGCCAGGCCCTGGCCACCGTGCTGGCCCAGCACCAGCAGCACCTCAGCCAGCTACGGGCCAGGCTCACCGGCCGGCCAGCCGACACCGCGAGGGCCGCGAAGGCGGCCGGCCAGCAGCTCGCGGGCACCAGCAGGGCCGGCGCGTTCGCCCTGCTCGAGCACGCCGAGCAGGCCGCCTCCGACTGGCTGCTCAGCCAGCTCCGGCTCTGCTCGCCGTCACTGGCGCAGCTGATGGCGAGCATCTGCGCCGCCGAGGCCGGGCACGTCCCCTACCTGGACACCGCAGCAAGGCCATGACCAGCACCAGGACCATTGACGCCCTCGAGACGGCGCTGGCCGGCGAGCAGGCAGCCAGCTTCGGCTACACCGTGGTCGGGGCACACCTCACCGCGGAGAAGGCCAGGGCCACCGCCGACTGGATAGCCCACGAAAAGGCCAGGGACACCCTCGAGCAGTTCCTGCTCGCCCGCCACACCCAGCCACCCCCCGCCTCGGTGAGCTACACCCTCCCCCACCCGGTCAAGACCCCCAGCCAAGCCAGATCCCTCGCCATCGACCTCGAGCAAAAGGTCACGGCCGCCTACCTCGCCCTAGTCGCGGTGCCAGACCAACAACTCAGGACCTTCGCAGCCACCCAGATGCGCGCCGCCACCCTGCGAGCAGCCACCTGGGGCGCCGCACCCACAGCATTCCCCGGCCTCCCCGCGAGTGCGCTCCACCAGCCGCACAGCTGACCGCCGCCAGACGCGCTACAAAGCCGCACAGCTGATCGCCGCCGGCGACCTCCCCGCAGGCTACGGCCGGGCCAAAAGGCGCGCCGAAGGCAGGACGGGCTGAGGCCATTGCAAGACGTAAGGTCCGGCGCCTGTGCGGCGCGGCAGCGGGCGTAAACGTAACCGCGGCCGACGAACCTACGATCCCGCCGCGGGCCAACGAATCCAAGGTGTAACAGACGCGGGCCAGCCCGCAGAGCGCCGCACAGGCGCCGGGCCGACCAGACACGCGGTTTGGGTTTAAGAATCGTGCGCAGCCAGAACGCGCTCGATCAGACCGGCTGCACCCTCGAGATCCTCGCCGGCCGCGATTCGCTCGGCCCACGACCACCAGAACCACCACAACCCGTCCTGGCCCCTGCCCGCGTACACGTCCTCGGCGAGTGCGGAAGCCGATGGGTTCACCACATGCAGGCTCGGCACACGCCCCGGCGGCGTCATCAGCCTCGTCCGCAGGCCATGATTGGACAGGACCTCAGCCAGCCCTTCCAGCCTGCTGACATAGGAATGCCAGGTCTCTGCGGTATCGCGAGCCTGCCGGGCTTCCATCGTCATCTTGTCACCCCTGGTAGCTGTGTCACAGCATAGAGTAATGACACAGCTCAAGCATGCCGCTCGCGGGTCGTATTTGCAATATGCATAGCGAAAATCGCAGGCCGCCAATGTGCGCGGAAAGCCCGGCACCGAGTCGAGATGCCGACTAGACGCGATGCCCAGGGCCCGGCCACACTGGGACAGCCATCCCGGCCGGCGAGCGGAGGTAACCGGTGGCCAGCGCGCAGAGCCCGACCGTCCGGCGACGTCGGCTCGCGCTCGAGCTCAGGCGGCTGCGCGAGTCCGCCCGGCTCACCTGCGAAGAGGTCGCCGAGCGGCTTGAATGCTCGGCCTCCAAGATCAGCAGGGTGGAGACCGGCCGGGTGTCGGTGTCGCCGAGGGACGTCCGCGACATGCTGGAGATCTACGGCGTGCCCGAGACCGAACGGGAGAGCCTGGTGCAACTCGCCAGGGATTCCCGGCAGAAGGGCTGGTGGCAGGCCTACGGCGACACCATAGAGCCGCACTTCGCGACCTATCTCGGGCTGGAAAGCGCGGCCTCGGAAATCCGCATCTACGAGGTCAGCCTGATGCCGGGCCTGGTGCAAACCGAGGACTATGCCAGGACCGTGATCAGCGCCGGAATGGTCAGCAGCCCGCGCGAGGACATCGAGCGCAAGGTCAGGCTGAGAATGGCGCGCCAGGAGCTCAGCAAGGCCGACCCGCCGCGGGTCTGGTTCGTGCTGGACGAGGCGGCGCTGCGCAGGCAGGTCGGCGGGCCAGGCGTGATGCGGATGCAGCTCGAGTACCTGCTCGAGGTGGCGAGCCTGCCGAACGTCGCCATGCAGGTGATCCCGTTCGGCGGCGGCGCGCACCCGGCGATGGGCCGCCCGTTCGTGATCTTGGTGTTCCCCGAGCGTATCGACACCGACGTGGTGTACCTGGAGGACCTCACCAGCGCGCTGTACGTGGAAGACGTGGACGAGGTGGACAGGTACAACGTGTTCTTCAACCACCTGCGGGCCACCGCGCTGTCGTTCGACGACTCCAAGGTGCTGATCACCTCCATCCTGAAGGAGATGTAGCGCCGCGGGTCAGGCCTGGCCGAGCGGGTCAGGCAGCGCCGCGGCGTGCAGCACAGTCAGCCTGGACACCGCCCTGGTGAGCGCGACGTACAGGCGGTGCAGGCCGCGCCGCTCCGCGGCCGCGATGCGGGCGGGCTCCACCACGATCACGTGATCGAACTCCAGGCCCTTGGCCAGCGTCACCGGGACCAGCGTGAGCTGGCCGGCCACCGCGGCGCCGTCCAGGGTCTCGTGCGGCAGCCCGGCGCCGGCCAGCGCGGCGCCAAGGTCATCGAGCTGGTCGTCAGCGGCGATCACCGCAGCCGAGCCTGGCCGGCCGAGCGCGTCCCGGCAGGCGGCGACCAGCGCGTCGCCGAGGCCTGCCTCGCTGACCTGCTGCACGGTCAGCGCGCCCGGGTCCTGGCGTACCGACCTGGCGCCGGCCATGTCCGGCGCGATCACCGGCAGCAGCCTGCTGGCGTAGTCCAGGATCTGCCGCGGCACCCGGTAGCCGGTATCCAGCACCCGCAGGTCGGCGTCCCCCTTGCCGAAGTGGGTGAGGAACTGCTGCCAGCTTCCGGCCGCCCACGGCGTGGTGCCCTGGGCGATATCGCCGAGCACAGTGGCCGAGCCGGTCGAGCAGCGCCTGCCGATCGCGCGGCACTGCATCGGCGACAGGTCCTGCGCCTCGTCGAGCACCACGTGCGCCAGGCTCGGGGTGCGCTCAAGCTGGTCAGCTGCCTCGTCGACGAGCACGGCGTCAGCCGCCGACCAGCGTGCCGAGCCGGCCGAGCGGGCCGGCTTCGGCCAGCCGACCGCGGCCTGCTCGGCGTCGTCGAGCACGCCTGCGGCGGCCGCCGCCAGCAGGTCAGGCTCGGCGAGCAGCCGGAACACCAGCCGCACCGGGTCCAGCCTGGGCCAGCACTGGCCGACGGCATCGCGCACCTGCTTGGTGCGCCTGACCGCCTCGTGCGTCCGGTCGTCGCAGCTCTCCCCGGCCGCCTCCATCCTGGTCAGGATGACGTGCGCGATCCGGTGCCCGAGCAGCTGCCGGCCGGTCTCGTAGCGCACCCCGCGGTCCCGCAGCTCGGCGGCGAGCTCGCCGACCTCGTGCGCCGGAACCCGCCACCGCCGTGAGCCGCGGGCGAGCATGATCGGATCGGCCGGCTCTGTGCAGTGCCGCCAGACCGCCCGCCTGATCACCTCGGCCATCCGCGCGTCGCCCTTGAGCACCGCGGCTGCCGCGCTGTCGGTGCCGCGCACCGGCACCGCGGCCAGCAGCTCGGTGACCGGCAGCTGGGCCACGTCAAGCTCGCCGAGGGCGGGCAGCACGCCGGCGATGTAGGCAAGGAACGCCTTGTTCGGCCCGACCACCAGGACCCCGCCGCGGCTCATCCGCTGCGGGTGCGCGTACAGCAGGTAGGCGACCCGGTGCAGGCCGACCGCGGTCTTGCCGGTGCCGGGCGCGCCCTGCACGCAGACGGTCTGCTCCGCCTCGGCCCTGACGATGTCGTCCTGGTCGGGCTGGATGGTCGCGACGATGTCGCGCATCGGTCCGGTGCGCGGCCGCTCGATCTCCTCGATCAGGATCCTGCTGGCCGGCGCCTCCGCCGCCGGGCCAGCCGGCTCGCCCGGCCGGGCGGCGCGGAAGGTCTCGTCCTCGAACGCGGTGAGCTGGCCGGCCGAGAAGCCGAACCTGCGCCGCAGCTCAAGGCCCTGCGGCTCGCCCTGGCTGGCCCGGTAGAACGGCCGGGACACCGGCGCCCGCCAGTCGATGACGGCCGGCAGCCCGTCCGGGTCGTGCACGTGCCGCCTGCCGATGTGAAAGTGCTCGCCCGAGTACGGCGCGTCGCCGTCTGCCTCGGCGTAGTCGATCCTGCCGAAGAACAGCGGCGTGTCCGGCAGGTCCTGCAGCGCCTCGGCCCTGCGGTACAGGTCAGCCTTGAGGTATTCCTCGGAGACCCGGTCGCCGCCCATCGCCTTGAGCGAAAGCACGTTTTCCCGCATGAGCCTGAGATAGTCGCGTGAGCTGCGCAGATGCGCGCTCTCGCTGGCCAGAACCTGACTGGCCGGCGGCATGGAGCATCACCTCACCAGAGCTTGGGGGACCTGACACAAGGGCAAAGGATCGTAGCACCGGCCGAGCCGGCCGTCATCTCGATATTCGCGCCGGGCGACCGGTCAGAACAGCACCGACATGAACGTGCCCACCTGGCTGAACCCGACCTTCCGGTAGGCGGCGCGCGCTGGCGCGTTGAAGTCGTTGACGTACAGGCTGACCACAGGGGCGAGCTGCAGCCCGGCCAGCACCACCGCCGCCATGCCGTGCGCGGCCAGCCCGTGGCCCCTGGCCGCGGGCGGCACCCAGACCCCCTGCACCTGGCAGGCGTATGGGGTCACCGCGCCGACCTCGGCCTTGAACAGCACCTCGCCGCCCTCGATCCTGGCCAGCGAGCGGCCGGCGCCGATCAGTTCGGCCACCCGGCTGCGGTAGGCCGCACCGCCGTCGGCGCCGATCGGGGAGACCCCGACCTCCTCGGTGAACATCGCGATGCTGGCCGGCAGCAGCACGCCGAGTTCGTCTCGCCTGACCACCCTGACCGCCGGGTCCGGCGGCACCAGCGGCGGGCCGGAGATCGCCAGCACCGGCTGCGCCGATCTCACTTCACGCGGCCGGCCCCAGGACGGGCCGAGCAGGCCCCAGAGCTGGCTGACCGGGCCGGCCGGCCCGACGATGGACGAGCATCTGCGGCCCTGCATCCTCGCCCGCGCGGCGAACGCGGCGACCGCGTCCTGGGTTGCCTCGACCGGGACCAGGTTCGCGCCCGCGTAGCAGAGCGAGCTGAGCTGGGCGGACTCGGCGTAGCCCCAGATCTGCGCGCCGAGCCTGGCGGGATCCAGGCCGTTTGCCCTGATCCTGGAGCTGACGAAGACGTTCGAGACCGGATCCCGGTCGCATACCGCCAGCGCTTCGTCGCGATCGTGGTCGGTAAGCAGCCGCAGCGGGGCAGCCCGCGAGGACCTGGTGCGCAGCACGGTTCTAGCGTAACGGCAGCCAGCCCGCGCTGGCAGCACGCGCAACCGCGGCGCGAGCTAGCCAGCCGGCGTGGGCGGCGGCAGCGCCGGGCAGGTCGCGCTCACCAGGCCGGTGCCCGACGGCAGCGCCCCGGTCGCCAGGTACCGGTTGAGGTAGCCGTTCACGCAGGTGTTCGGTGGCTGGGCAAGCGACTGCCCGTGGTTGCCGCCGCCCTCGACGACCACCATGCGGGCGGTGGGCAGGTCCCTGCGGGCGACCAGCGCGCCGGCGTACGGGGTCGCGGCATCGAGCGTGCCCTGCAGCATCAGGATCGGCGGCAGCCCGGCCGCGCCGATTTTCATCGGCTTCGCCGGGCCCTTGACCGGCCAGAACGCGCAGGCGGCGTTGAACCAGGCGTTGTCCCACGCCTCGTATGGCGCGGTCGAGTAGACCTTGCGGGTGATCCGGTTCCAGTAGGACCAGTTCCGCGGCCAGTCGACGTCGCTGCATTCGACGGCGTTGTACACGGCGAACTCGTTCTCGCCCTGCTTGCCGGCCTCCCGGTACAGCTGGACCAGCCCGGCCGGCGAGCCATCCCGCAGGTACTCGGTCAGCGCCGCGGCCAGGTACGGCCAGTACCCGTTGTTGTAGCCGCCGAGCAGGAAGGTGTCGTCGAACTCGTCAGGACCGAGCGCGGTGCCGTTGGCGCCCTGCACCGGATGCGCGACCAGCTGGTTCCTTGCCTGGTACCACGAGGCCTTGACCTGCGCGGCCGTGGCGCCCAGGTGATAGCTGCCGTGATAGCGGGCGGCCCACGCGAAGAACGCGTCCTGCCGCTGCTGGAACGCGTAGTCCTGGTCCAGGTTGTCCTGCCACCAGACGCCGGCCGGGTCAACCGTGCTGTCGAGCACCATCCTGCGGACCCTGGTCGGGAACATCGTCGCGAACACCTGCCCCAGGTAGGTGCCGTAGGAGTAGGCGAAGTAGTTGATCTGCCGCTGGCCAAGCGCGATCCTGATCGAGTTCAGGTCCCTGGCGAAGTCGCGGGTGTTCATGTACGGCAGCAGCCAGCCGTACTTCTTCTCGCAGTCCGCCGCGTAGGACCGCGCCCTGGAGATCCAGACCTGCTCGGCGCCGTTGCTGCTCGGGATGTAGTTCGGCCGGCCTGGATTGAAGTAGGACGGGTCGCAGTGCAGAGCAGGCACGGATGCGCCGGTCCCGCGGGTGTCGAAGCCGATGATGTCGTAGTCGGCTGCCACCGACGGGCTGAGGCCCTGGGCCACCACGGCAGCGAGCGACAAGCCGGTGCCGCCTGGCCCGCCAGGATTGACCAGCAGCACGCCCTGCTGCTGCGCCTTCGGCGCGGTCGCCGGGTGGTCGGACAGCGCCAGGGTGATCTTCCTGCCGTTCGGCTTGGCGTAGTTGACCGGCACCCGCAGGCTCGCGCACAGCAGCCCGGTGCCGACGTTGCTGCACGGGCGCCAGTGCAATGCCTGCCGCGCAGAGGTCCGGGCCGAGCTTGCCGAGTGGGCCGACGGCGCGGCTGGCCCGCTGCCTGAGCAGCCGGCCAGCGCCAGTCCGGCCACCGCGACCGCAGCGAGCGTGCTGCGCAGCACGGCCAGCCGGGACGACCCCCCTGTCCTCCCCGCGGTGCCTGCCACCTGGCCCCCTAGCCCTGCGTCGTGCCCATTTCCGAATCTGCGGCCGCGAGCTTCATGGCTTCCTCGATCAGCGTCTCGACGATTTGCGACTCCGGCACTGTCTTGATCACCTCGCCGCGGACGAAGATCTGGCCCTTGCCGTTGCCTGAGGCGACGCCCAGGTCGGCCTCCCTGGCCTCACCTGGCCCGTTCACCACGCAGCCCATGACCGCGACCCGCAGCGGCACATCCAGGCCGTCGAGCGCAGCGGTCACCTGGTCGGCCAGCGTGTAGACGTCGACCTGGGCCCGGCCGCAGGACGGGCAGGAAACGATCTCAAGGCCGCGGTCGCGCAGCCCGAGCGACTCCAGGATGGCGATGCCGACCTTGACCTCCTCGACCGGCGGCGCGGACAGCGACACCCTGATCGTGTCGCCGATGCCCTCGGCCAGCAGCGCGCCGAAGGCCACCGCTGACTTCACGGTGCCCTGGAAGGCCGGCCCGGCCTCGGTCACGCCCAGGTGCAGCGGGTAGTCGCAGCGCTCGGCGAGCTGCCGGTATGCGTTGATCATGACAACCGGATCGTGGTGCTTGACCGAGATCTTGATGTCGGTGAAGCCATGCTCCTCGAACAGCGAGCACTCCCACAGCGCCGACTCCACCAGCGCCTCCGGCGTTGCCTTGCCGTACTTGGCCAGCAGGCGCTTGTCCAGCGAGCCGGCGTTGACGCCGATCCTGATCGGCGTGCCGGTCTCGCTGGCCGCCCTGGCGATCTCGCCGACCTTGTCGTCGAAGGCCTTGATGTTGCCTGGGTTCACCCGGACCGCGGCGCAGCCCGCGTCGATCGCGGCGAACACGTACTTGGGCTGGAAATGGATGTCGGCGATCACCGGTATCTGCGACTTGCCGGCGATCTGCGGCAGCGCGTCGGCGTCGTCCTGTGACGGCACCGCCACCCTGACGATCTGGCAGCCCGCCGCCGTCAGCTCGGCGATCTGCTGCAGGGTCGCGTTCACGTCGGCGGTCAGCGTCGTGGTCATCGACTGCACCGATACCGGTGCGCCGCCGCCAACCGGGACGGCGTGCTTCCCCTTGCCCACCATGATCTGGCGGGACTGGCGGCGCGCTGCCAGCGGCTGCGGCGGCAGCTGCGGAAGGCCGAGGTCTACGGTCATGTCAGTTTCGCCTCACAGCTGGACGTGCACTGGATTGAAGATGTCGGCCGCGATCAGCAGCGTGCCGAGCCCGACGAGCACGGCGAAGAAGAGCATGCTGACCGGGATGAGCTTCTGCATGTCGACGAGGCCGGGGTCCGGCCGACCGCGCAACCTGGCGAACCAGGCCCGGATCCGCTCGAAGATCACGATCGCCAGGTGGCCGCCGTCCATCGGCAGCAGCGGCAGCATGTTGAAGATCCCGACGAAGATGTTCACCGAGGCCAGCAGCCCGATGAAGATCGAGACCTTGATCTGCCAGCCGAGGTTGGACGCGGCGACGTCGCCGGTGATGGTCGCGACGCCGTAGGTACTGCTGATCTGCCCGGCCGGGGTGTTGGCCCGGTTCTTGGAGAACAGGTAGGGAATCGCGGCCGGCAGCTTGGCTACCGCGGTGACCGACTCAGAGACCGTGCTGCCGAACTGCGAGCCCGCATAGCCGATGGCACGCAGCGGGCCGTCCCGCTGGAACACCACGGCCGCCTCCACGCCGAGGTACGGGCGGCTGCGGCCGGGGATGTGCGCGAGCTTGACGTGCAGCACCACGTCCTTGCCGTTCCTCAGCACCTCGACGGTCGTCGGCACGCCGGCCCGCTGCGCCTTGAGCGCGGACTCGAGCTGCGACCAGTTTGCCGTCCTGATGCCGCCGATCGCGATGATCTTGTCGGACGCCCTGATCCCGGCGATCTTCGCCGGCGAGGTGCCGATCGAGTGCTTGCAGGAGCCGTTGTCAAGCGCGTGCACGCTGTCCGGCACGCACTTGGCCACCACCCCGATCGTGGTGGTGTTGCTGTTCGGCAGCCCGATGCTGGCGGCCAGCGCGAACAGCAGCACCAGCGCGAAGGCGAAATGCATGAACGAGCCCGCGGCCAGCACGATGATCCGCTGCCAGCCCGGGTGCCGCCGGAACGACCTGGGCTCGTCCGCCACGTCGACGTCCTCGGCCGAGGTCATCCCGGTGATCCGCACGAAGCCGCCGAACGGCAGCACCTTGACCCCGTACTCGGTCTCGCCGCGGAACGTCGACCAGATCGTCTTGCCGAACCCGATGAAGAACTGGGTGACCTTCATGCCGAATCTCTTGGCGGTCACGAAGTGGCCGAGCTCATGCAGCATGACCGAGCTCAGCAGGCCGATCACGAAGATCACGATGCCGCCGATGAAGGCCAGGTTGCCGCGCGAGACCAGCACGATCACGACGGCGATGCTGACCAGGTACAGCCAGAACCTGGCGCTCCTGAAGAGCCGCAGGCTCCGCCAGCGTGATCCCGTCATCGTGCCTCCCGCACCCTGGTCCCCGTGAGCTCTCTCGCCCGGTGCCGTGCCCAGCTGTCAGCAGCCAGCACGTCGTCCAGGGATACCGCCGGGCTACCGCCGTCGTGCTCTGAGACTACCTGGGCCACGGTATCCACGATTCCCGCAAATGGGATGCTGCCCGCGAGGAAGGCGGCCACGCACTCCTCATTGGCCGCGTTGTACACCGCGGGCGCGGTACCGCCAGCCTGGCCGGCCACCCTGGCCAGTTCCACCGCCGGGAAGGCGGCGTTGTCGAGCGGCTCAAATGTCCAGGTATGCGCGGTCGACCAGTCCATCGCCGGCGCGGCGTCCGGCACCCGGTCAGGCCAGCCGACCGCGAGCGCGATCGGGATGCGCATGTCAGGCGGGCTGGCCTGCGCGATCGTCGAGCCATCGGTGAATTCCACCATCGAGTGCACCACGGACTGACGATGCACCACCACGTGGATCCGCTCGAAGCCGACGTTGAACAGCAGGTGCGCCTCGATCACCTCGAGCCCCTTGTTGACCAGCGTCGCCGAGTTCACCGTCACCAGCGGGCCCATGTTCCAGGTCGGGTGCGCCAGCGCCTGCTCCGGGGTCACCCCGGTGAGCTCGGCGCGGCTGCGGTGCAGGAACGGCCCGCCGCTTGCGGTCAGCACCAGCCGCCTGACCTCGCTCTCCCGGCCGCCGCGCAGGCACTGCGCGATCGCGGAGTGCTCGGAGTCGACCGGCACGATCTGGCCGGGCTTGGCCAGGCCGGAGACCAGCGGGCCGCCCATGATCAGCGACTCCTTGTTGGCCAGCGCGAGCACGTTGCCCGCCTCGAGCGCGGCCAGCGTGGCGGCCAGGCCGACGGCACCGGTGACCGCGTTCAGCACGACGTCGGCAGGCCTGGCCGCCAGCCCGGCCACGGCGTCAGGCCCGCCGAGCACCTCGGGCAGCGGCCTGCCGCGCTGGCCGCCCGGCGCCGCTGACCCGGTTGCCCGCAGCGCCTCCCGCACCTCAGGTACCGCCGCCGGGCTGGCCACCGCCACCGCTTCGACGCCGAACTCCACTGCCTGGCTGGCCAGCAGGCCAGGATTGGCGCCGCCGGCGGCCAGCGCGGTCAGCCGGAACCGGCCAGGATTGCGCCTGACGATGTCGGCCGCCTGGGTGCCGATCGAGCCGGTCGAGCCGAGCAGCACGATGTCACGAGCTGCGGGGGGGTCCAGGGGGGTCGTCCCCCCAGGGCGGTACTGCTGCATCCGGCTATTGTCTCGCGGCTGCGGCCGCATGGCGCCGCGCAGCTAGTAGCGTGGTCTGGTGCCAACAGCCGCCTCGCAGACTGCGGCCGGCCGCCGGCCGGCCTGGCTCGATCTCCCGGCCGCCCAGCAGCCTGACTGGCCGGATGACGGCCGGCTCGAGGAGGTCACCGCCCAGCTGACCGCGCTGCCGCCGCTGGTGCTGGCCGGCGAGTGCGACCTGCTGAGGCAGCGGCTCGCCGCGGTGACCAGGGGCGAGGCCTTCGTCTTGCAGGGCGGCGACTGCGCGGAGACGTTCGCCGGCGCGACGGCCGACGCGGTGCGGGCCAAGCTGCAGACGATCCTGCAGATGGCGGTGGTGCTGACCTACGGCGCCAGCGTGCCGATCGTGAAGATCGGCAGGCTGGCCGGCCAGTTCGCCAAGCCAAGGTCAAACCCGGTCGAGCGGCGCGGCGGCACCGAGCTGCCCGCCTATCGCGGCGACGCCATCAACGGCCTTGAGTTCACCGCGGCAGCCAGGACCCCCGATCCTGGCAGGCTGCTGCGCGCCTACAACTGCGCGGCGGTCACGCTGAACCTGTGCCGCGCCTCCACCACCGGCGGCTACGCCGACCTGCACCAGATGCATGCCTGGAACCAGGACTTCGTCAGGGCGAGCCCGTCCGGGCAGCGGTACGAGCGGCTGGCCGGCGACATCGACCGGGCGCTGGCGTTCATGCGGGCCTGCGGCGCCGACCC
>JASHQL010000182.1 GCA_030039155.1 Streptosporangiaceae bacterium
GCGCCGGCCCTGCTCGACACCGTGCTCACCGGCCGCCGCGCGTTCCGGCGGCTGCCGCCGGCCAGGCTCGACCTGGCCGACTACTACCAGCCGGACCCGGCGGTCACCGACGCGACCTACAGCGCGCGGGCCGGCCTGCTCGAGGGCTGGCAGTTCGACCTGTCCGCGTTCGGGGTGAGCCGCGCGGCGTTCGCGGCCGCTGACCGTGCGCACTGGCTGGCGTTAGAGACCGCGGCACGGGCGCTGGCCGCTGCGGGTCTGCCGGCCGGCGACGGCCTGGACCTGGACCGGATCGGCGTCATCGTCGGCAACTCGCTGGCCGGAGACACCTCGCGGGCGAACGCGCTGCGGGTCCGCTGGCCGTACGTGCGGCGCGCGCTCAACTCCGCGCTCACCGACGCTGACCTGCCTGCCGAGCTGTCCGGCCGGGTGCTCGGCCACGCCGCCGGCCATTACCTCGCGCCGTTCCCGCCGATCGGCGCTGACTCGCTGGCCGGAGCCATGCCTGCCGGGATCGCGGCCGGGATCAGCAGCTACTTCGGCTTCCGCGGCAGCAGTTACACCGTTGACGGCGGCGGCGCATCGTCGCTGCACGCGGTGGCGTCGGCCTGCGCGGCGCTCGGCGCTGGCGACATCGACGTTGCGGTGGCCGGCGGCGTCGACATCGGCCTCGACCCGCTCGAGCTGATCGGCATGGCACGGACCGGCGCGCTTGCCGTCGGCAACGTCAGGATCTACGACCAGCGGCCGACCGGATACCTGCCAGCGGAAGGCTGCGGGTTCGTCGTGCTGATGCGCAGCGACCAGGCCAGGGCAAGCGGCCTGCCGGTCTATGCCGAGCTGATCGGCTGGGGCACCGCCGCAGCCGGCGGTGACGGCCGGCAATCCGGCGGTGAGCTGCTCGCGATCAAGCGGGCCTACGAGCGGGCCGGGGTCGAGCCCGCCGAGGTGCAGCTCGTCGAGGGCAACGGCACCGGCACCCGCGATGACGACGACGCCGAGCTGGCCGCGTGGTGCAGGCTGCGGGCCGGCGCCAGGTCGGCGGCGGCGCTTGGCTCGGTCAAGGCCAACATCGGCCACGCCAAGGCCGCGGCCGGCGCGGCCGGGCTGATCAAGGCCGTGCTCGCGGTGAGCGCCGGGGTACTGCCGCCAGCCACCGGATCCGACCGGCCGCATCCGCTGCTGCGCAGCGGCGATGCCAGGCTCCGGCTGCCGGAGATCGCGGCCGACTGGCCGTCAGGGGTCCGGCTGGCCGGCGTCAGCGCCGGCGGCCTCGGCGGCAGCCACGCGCACCTGGTGCTCAGGCACGAGCCGGGCCGGCCACGGCACCACTGGCTGCGCGGCGGTCCAGGGCCATCGGGGGCCGGGGTGCCCGCAGGCCCCGCTGCGGCACCCCAGGGCAAGGCGGCCCGCGGGCTGCCTTGGCGGCAGCGGACGGCGGATCGGCCGGCCGGCCATCGGTCGGGCCTGGCCGCCCGGACGGCCACCCGCGAGCCAGGCACCGCCGCCTTCCTGCTGCACGCCGACGACCGGCCAGCGCTTGCATCCGAGCTGACCAGGCTCGCCGACGTCGCGGCGTGGCTGTCCGATGCGGAGATGGCCGATCTGGCCTGCCAGCTCGCCAGGCGGGCCAGGTCGCAGGGCAAGGTCAGGGTCGCGCTGGTCGCCAGGCAGCAGGAGCAACTTGCGCTGCTGGCCAGGCAGGCGGCGGGCATGGTGCCAGAGCTCGACGGACAACTCAGCGTCGTCGCGGCCGGCATCTATGCCGCCGACGACGCGGCGGCGTCGGTCACCCTGCTGCTGCCAGACGGGCATGCCTGGACAGCGCCGCGGCCAGCCGATGCGCAGGCTCCGGCCGGCCCAGGCAGGCCGGCCGGCGGCCCGCGCTGGCGGCTTGGCAGGCCGGGCCAGGCCGACAGCGCCCAGGCCGCACCCGGTCAGCAGGATCTGCCGGCCGACGACGAATGCAGCGTGCGGATCATCCCGCAGGCAGCCGAGGCTGACCGGCAGGAGCTGACCGCGAGCCAGCCGGCCGCGGACCAGCCTGCGGCGGCACCAGGCCTGGCGGGCGAGGTGCTCGGAGGGCCCCTCGTTCCCAGCAATATTGATCGTCAGGAACAAGACGCGGCCGGCGGGATCAGGTCGCTGCTCGGCACCCTGCACTGGCTCGACGCCCTCGGCGTCACGCCTACCGCGGCGGTCGGCCAGGGCATCCCGGTGCTTGGCTGGCTGGTCTGGGCCGACCTGCTGAGCCACTCGGTCGCGGTTGAGGTCGCCGCCACGCTGGCCGGCTCGGCCGCCGGCGCGACCGCGGCAGCCGAGCGGCTGACCGCCGCGCTCGACCAGACCGCGGCCAGCCAGGCCGCAGGCCAGGTCATCTCGGCGATGACCGGCCGGCCCGTCACCGACGCCGCCGGGCTGGTCGAGCTGATCTGCGAGGCGAGCAAGGCCGAGGTGTCGCTGGCCGCGGCGCTGCGGGCGGGTGCGCTCGACGCCACCGCACTGGCGGACTGCGGCACCGGGGAGCTTGCGGCGGCGGCCAGCCAGGTCGGCTGCCAGACACCTGCCTGCACGGTCGGCGCCGGCCAGACCGACGAGGCGGCAACGGCGCGGGCGGCCGCTACCCTGTTCGCCGCGGGCGCGCTGACCGAGCCGCCGCCGCTGTTCGCCGGCCGCCCGTTCCGGCATGTCGACATCTGGCGTGACCGCACCTTTATCACCAGCCCGTGCCAGGTCACGCCGGGCGATGACGCGGTCGCCGGGCCGGCTGCCGAACCCGACCTGGCGGTCAGCCAGCCGGCCAGCGGCCCGGCTGCGCTGACCGGGCTTCGAGACCAGTTCGAGCGGCACGCGCCGTTGCGGGCCAAGCTCGT
>JASHQL010000020.1 GCA_030039155.1 Streptosporangiaceae bacterium
CCGTGGGGCGGCATCGTCGCCGACCGGTACGCCAAGCGCAGCATCCTGATGGCCACCCAGGCGACGATGGGCGCGCTCGCGCTGGTCCTCGGCGTGCTGGCGATGACCGGCACCGTGCGGATCTGGCACGTGTACCTGCTGGCCCTGCTGCTCGGCGTGGTCACCATGGTGGACAACCCCACCAGGCAGTCGTTCGCGGTCGAGATGGTCGGCAAGTCCCAGATGGCGAACGCGATCGCGCTGAACAGTGCGGTGTTCAACCTGGCCAGGATCGCCGGTCCGGCGGTGGCCGGGCTGGTGATCAGCGCTGTCGGCACGCCAATGGCGTTCCTGGTGAACGCCGCTTCCTACGGCGCCGTGCTGATCGGCCTCAAGCTGATGCGGACCGAGGAGCTGCACCCGGCCCAGCCGGCCAAGCGAGCCAAGGGCCAGCTGCGCGAGGCCTTCGACTACGTGCGCGCCAGGCCGAGCCTGTACATGCCGCTCATCATGATCTTCTTCGTGTCCACCTTCGGGATGAACTTCCAGGTGACGAACGCGCTGATGTCCCGCGAGGTGTTCGGCACCGGTGCCGGTGCGTTCGGCATCGCGTCGACGGTGTTCGCGGTCGGCGCGCTCGGCGGCGCGCTGATCGCGGCACGCCGCGGCCGCCCGCGGGTCAGGCTGCTGTTCCTCACCGCGTTCGCGTTCTCGGTGCTCGAGATCTGCACCGCGGTGATGCCGACGTACTGGACGTTCCTGATCCTGCTCGCGCCTACCGGGCTGGCGCTGCTGACCTTCACCACGGCGGCAAACTCGGCCACCCAGCTTGGCGCTACCCCTGACATGCGCGGCCGGGTGATGGGCCTGTACATGCTGGTCTTCCTCGGCGGCACGCCGATCGGCTCGCCGCTGGTTGGCTGGATCGCCGAGCAGTACGGGCCGCGGATGAGCATGATCTCCGGCGGCGTGATCTCGGTGGTCGCGACGGTCGTGGTGGCCGCCCTGTTCGTCCGCAAGAGCGGCGTCAGGGCGCGGTCCTACCTGCGCCCGACCGAGCTGGCCAAGGTCACCGTCTAGCCGTCGGCTGTCCTCGGTACGCTCTTGCGATGGAAGGCAACAGGCCAGAGCCGCCGCAGCAGGCGGACGAGCGCGCGACCCTCGCGGGGTTCCTCGACTGGCAGCGAGCCACGCTGGCCTGGAAGTGCGAAGGGCTGACCGACGCTCAGTTGCGGGAACGAGCCGTTCCGCCGTCAAGCCTCTCGCTGCTTGGCCTGGTCAGGCACCTCGCCGGGGTAGAAAGAGGCTGGTTCCGCATCGTGCTCGGCGGCGAGGACCCGGCGCAGCTTGGTGACCGCGACCCTGGCGCAGCCTGGCGGGTGGACACCGCCGACGTCGCCGTAGCGTTCGCGGACTGGCGGGACGCCTGCGATGAGTCGAGGGCGGCCGTGGCTGCCGCTCCGTCGTTCGACGTCACCGCGGATGACGACGGTGACCGGCTGTCGCTGCGCTGGATCATGACGCACATGATCGAGGAGTATGCGCGCCACAACGGCCACGCCGACCTGCTGCGCGAGCGCATCGACGGCGCCACCGGCGAGTAGCACGGCCGGCTGCCGTGCGGCTCTTCGTGGCCATCACGCCGCCGCCGGCCGCGGTCGGCGAGCTTGACCGGGCCGTCGCACCGCTCCGGGCCGCCCGGCCCGAGCTGCGCTGGACCGGCACCGACGCCTGGCATCTGACGCTGGCCTTCCTCGGCGAGGTAGACGAGCGAGTGCTGGCGGAGCTGCGGGTCCGGCTGCAGCGCGCCGCGGCCAGGCACGACGCACAGCCGCTGGCGATCAAGGGGGGCGGCGCGTTCCCCGGCGCCGGCCGCGCCCGCGTGCTCTGGGCCGGCCTGCAGGCAGACACAGGGAAACTGGCCAGGCTCGCCGCCTCGGCGGCAGCCGGCGCCAGGCGAGCCGGCGCGCCGCCGCCAGACGAAGGCAGGAAGTACCGGCCGCACCTCACCCTGGCCCGCTGCCGCGAGCCAGCCGACGTCCGTGACCTGGTAGCCGAGCTGGCCGGCTTCGCCGGCACCGGATGGACAGCCGGCCAGATTGAGCTGATCCGCAGTCACCTCGGCCGCGAGCCACGCTACGAGCGGATCGGCGGCTGGCCGCTGCGGGCCGGCTAGCGCACCAGCCAGTTGTCCGGGCGGTGCCGCTGCCAGCCCGGGTGCACGGTGAAGAACATCGAAGGCTGCGGCGGGCGGCCGGCGAGCTGCTCGCGCGGCAGCAGCGTGAGCCCGTCCGGCACCGGCTCCCACCAGCCCGCGCGGCCGAACAGCCGGCTGAACAGCTCCCATTGCTGGCCGCGGAGCCCGAGCACCATCTCGGCGGGGACCGGCCGGTCGGGCAGCTGCCAGCGCACGTCGGTCGACAGCCGCAGCACCGCCGAGCGGTTCGGCAGCGCCGCGTGCGGCGTCAGGCAGTGGAACACCAGCACGTCGCCCGGCCGGTAGTCGGTGCTGGCCCAGCCCCGGCCTGACCCGGCGAACAGCCTCGGTGGCCGGGGCGGTCCGAGGTGGCCGCCAGGCCGCAAGGCGAGCCCGCCGACCTGCACCGGGATCTCCATCAACGGCAGCCAGCTGGTCAGCATGTCCTGCACGCCTGAGCCCATGTAGTCGCAGTGCACGAACCGGCCCTTGGTCTTGGTCTCCGGGTACACCGCGCGCAGCACCTTGGCGGGATAGGAGAACGCGCCGGCCCCGAGCACCCGCCTGACCAGGCCGCGCAGCTCGGCGCGATAGGGCAGCTTGTTCAGGCCAGGAGTGATCAGCGCGGCGCGGAACGCCGGGTCGGTGAGGCCGTCCATCGCGTTGATCATGTGTGGCTGGCCCGCGGGCCGGCCGGTTGCGTCGGTCCAGCCGCCGGCGGCCAGCCGCTCCGCGACGGCCTGGCGTGCCGCCAGCACTTCGCCGGCCGGAAGCAGCCCGCGGAAGAACAGGTAGCCGTCGGCACCAAGCCTGGCCCGCAGCGCCGCGCTGTCGTGCACGAGCGCGCTGGAATCGGCCAGCTCCTGCATGGCTGCCACGATAACCGCGGCGCGCAACTCCTAAAGGCGCTCGACGACGTAGTCGATGCATGCGGTGAGCGCCCGCACGTCGGCCGGGTCGACGGCAGGGAACATGCCGATCCGCAGCTGGTTGCGGCCGAGCTTGCGGTAGGAGTCGGTGTCCACGATGCCGTTGCCGCGCAGGACCGCGGACAGCTGCCTGGCGTCGATGCCATCGGAGAAGTCGATCGTGCCGACCACCTGGGAGCGCTGCGCCGGGTCGGCGACGAACGGCATGGCGTAGCCGGAGTCCTCCGCCCAGCAGTAGAGCGCGGCAGACGACTCGGCGGTCCTGGCGATGGCCCAGTCGAGCCCGCCCTGGCCGAGCATCCACTCGATCTGGTCGGCCAGCATGATCAGGGTGGCCAGCGCCGGGGTGTTGTAGGTCTGCTGCAGCCTGGCGTTGTCGATCGCGACCTGCAGGGACAAGAACTCGGGGATGTACCTGCCGGACGTGGTGATCTGCCCGCAGCGCTCGATCGCGGCCGGCGAGAGCAGCGCGATCCACAGCCCGCCGTCCGAGCCGAAGCACTTTTGCGGCGCGAAGTAGTACGCGTCAAAGTCGGCCGCCCGCACCGGCAGCCCGCCGGCGCCGCTGGTGCCGTCCACCAGCACCAGCGCGTCCTGGTCAGCCCCGGCGACCCGGCTGACCGGCATGGCGACGCCGGTCGAGGTCTCGTTCTGGGTGAGCGCGTAGCTGTCGGTCCCTGCCTCGGCCGTCGGCTCGGGGTGGGTGCCCGGCTGCGAGCTGATCACCGAAGGCTCCTTCAGCCACGGCGCGACGGTCGTGACCTTGGCGAACTTCGACGAGAACTCACCGAACGACAGGTGCTGGGACTGCCGCTCGATCAAGCAGAACGCGGCCACTTCCCAGAACGCGGTGGTGCCGCCGTTGCCGAGCACGACCAGATAGTCGTCGGGCAGGCCGAACAGCGCGGCCAGGCCCTCGCGCACCTGCTGCACCAGGTGCCGGACCGGCGCCTGCCGGTGCGAGGTGCCGAGTAGCTTCGCTCCCTCGCCGGTCAGCGCGGCGAGCTGAGCCGGCCTGACCTTGGACGGGCCCGAGCCGAACC
>JASHQL010000183.1 GCA_030039155.1 Streptosporangiaceae bacterium
GCGAGGTCGGCTTCGACGGCGATGTCGGCACCGGACAGGGCCAGCCCGCTGTCCGCCATCGCCCAGGCGACGCCGGCCGGATACGCCGCCCAGCCGGTCACCGCCCGGGGCCGCAGGCCGGGTAGCGGCGCCTGCACGAGCTCGCTGCCGGTCAGGCTCGAGCGCAGCCTGAGCATGCCGTCGTCGCGGCGGCTGGCCGCTACCGCGACCCCGGAGCCGACCGCGAACGGCAGCACGAACCCGCCGTTGTAGTCGGTGTGCTCGCCGATCAGGTTCACCCTGCCTGGCGCGAACCAGGTGCCGTCCGGCGTTCCGCCGAACCATGAGCCGAACGCTGCCGCGGCTGACTCTCCGAGCGCCTGAGCCGACAACGCCGGCGTCAGCTGCTATCGGGCACGGCGACGACGACGTTGTTGGCGGTGGCCGAGATGGCCGTCGCGCCGGTGACGACCATGACGCCGGCCAGCGAGGTCTTGGTGGTCCCGTCGCCGAGCTGGCCGACATGGCTGACGCCCCATGCGTAGACCGAACCGGTCGTCGAGACCGCATAGGACGTGGCCGAACCGGTTGCCAAGCTCTGGTACGTCACCCCGGCTGGCGGGTAGAAGCGCACCGGCTTGCCGTGCTGGCCGATCGTGCCGGTGCCGAGCTGCCCGGCCCTGTTGTTCCCCCACGCCCACAGGCTGCCGTCGGCAAGCAGGACCAGCGTCTGGCCGTTGCCCCACAGCGATCCGCCCTGGGCCACCTGGGTGACCGGCTGGCGCAGCTTGACCCGCACCGGCTTGTCGCTGGAGTGGCCGGGCCTGCCGTCGCCAAGCTGGCCCTGGCCGTTATACCCCCAGTCGTAGTAGTAGCCGTTCGACAGCAAGGCGCCCGAGTTCGCGAACGAGGCGACGAGCTCGGTCACGTCCGCGTTTTGCAGCCTGGCGACCGTGACCGGGACCGCGCTGTTGCGCCTGCTGCCATCACCGAGATCGCCCTCGGTGTTCTGGCCGCAGGCGTAGACCGTGCCGTCGGCGTCGTACAGCGCATGGCCGCTTGCGCCAGCCAGCGCGGTGACGTGCGTGAAAGGGAGCATGACCGGCCGCGTGTACTGCTTCTTGGTGCCGAGGCAGAGCTCACCGCCGCCGTCGTTGCCCCAGCCCCACACCCGGCCCTGGCTGTCCACTGCCAGCCCGGTGTCATAGGGCATGACGTCGGTGGGTATCGACTTGATCTTGACGCCAGCCGGGAACTGCACCCGCACCGGCCTGTCGAGCGAGTTCCGCAGGCTGCCGTCGCCGAGTTCGCCCTGGGTGCCCAGACCCCAGGCGTACAGGCTGCCGTCGCTCAGCAGCGCGTACTCGGTCGAATTCGAGCTGCCGATCTGCGTGACGGTGCCGGGCAGGACCACCTTCACCGGAGACATGGCCGTGTCGATGTTGCCCCTCGTGCCGCCGAAGAACGAGCCCCAGTGCTCCACCACAGAGCCGGGGGCTGGCGGGTCGCCCTGGCCGGTGCCGAGGAAGGCGGGCGGGTCGACCGAGCAGCCGGTGAGCACGGCCAGGACGGCTGCGACAATGCACGCAGCTACCCATCGTGAGCGCCTCGTCACAGGCAGCCCAGACCGGCTCGTCGGAGTCATGCACGGAGAATATTGGGCGCGGGAGCCTGCGTGGACGTAACACGCGATCTGCGGCCAACATCACGCGAACGGGGCCTGGTTCGCGGAACCAGGCCCCGCTGCGGGCAGTTCAGCCCAGGTGCCTAGTTGACGTAGACCTTGGGGTCGTGCTTCACGCTGGTGTCCTCCACCGGCCCGTAGCTGGCAGAGAACGAGCCAGTCGTGCCGCCGAGTGAGCAGTCGCCGCTCGACTTCGTGGTGACGAGGGTGAACGTCTGCTTGCTGAACGTGATGGCCTGGTCCTTGTTCGACGCGGACCCGCTGATCTTCGCATCCGTGTAGACGCAGGTGAGCGCGCCAATGCCGGAGACGTTGAGCAAAATCGTGGTTTGCGCCTTGTCGACCGTGACCGGGTCGCCCTTCTTGTCGCTGATCGTGGACTTGTAGGGCAGATTGTTGACCGTAATGCTGGTCACGGTTACCCCGGACGTGGTGATCGTGCAGTCGCTGGCGGTCTGCGCTGTCACCGACTCGTCCGCAGTGCCCTTGGCCGTCGGGTTCTTCGTTACCTTGGCGGTGAACGATGACTTCGTGCAGCTCAGCGTCCCCAGCGTGTTGCTGAAGACCGCGTCGGTCTTGGACTCCAGGCTGGCCTTGAGTACCGCCTTGTCCTTCACGTTGGCGCCGCCTACCTTGCCGACGGTCAGCACGTCGTGCTTTGCGGCAGGGGCTGCGCTTGCGGCGGTGGCGGTCGAGAGCACTCCCAGCGCGGCGATGGCCGCGGCTGTGCCAGCCATAAAGGCCCGGCGGATCTGCATATCTACGCTCCCTCGTGTCGAGGCGGGCGAAACTACCCGCCTCGCTACGTTAACCCGGCAGACACCATCGCACCGGGCAGACTTGCGGCTTGCCTGGTCGGCGGGCCGCCCGGCCAGGGCACTGCCGCTCAGCCGATCGCGTAGGCACGGTAGATGGTCTGCTCGGCGCTGTCGCCGCGTGCGTCGGTCACCGAGGTGCGCACCGCGACGAACCCGGACGCCGGATCCTGCACCGTCGCCAGCCAGGCGCCGCCGTGGCCGGTCAGGCTCACTGCCTGCCAGGTCTTGCCGTCGAACGAGACCCATGCCCTGACCGACTTCAGCGCGTACCGGTGCGCCCGCGGGACGCCGAGGTCGTGCGTCCGCAGGATATGGATGGTCAACGTGGTGCTGCCGCCGGCCGGTGCCTGGTTGTCGATGTTCAGCCCGCCGGCCACGATCTGCGCGACGTATGCAGGCACCTCGCGCTGGTAGCCGGCCGGAATTGAGCTTGGCGCGGTGTAGAAGCGCCAGCTGTAGTTCTCGCGTGCGGATAGCTGGTCGTTGCTGACCTGCTCGCCCGGCGCCCACCGCCATGCCTTGATCGCAAGGGTGTACCAGCCTGCCTTGGTGGCATGCGCGGTGAAGATCCGCAGCTCGCGATATTGGTCGAGGGTCCGGTGCTTGAGCACGTGCCCGCCGAACGACAGCGTGATGCTGCTCTTGTCGCAGCACTCGTCGCTGGTCGGCTGCGCCGGATCCACGAAAGCCGCGTCAGGGAAGAACGAGATCTGGCTGCCGCCTGATCGCGGTGACTCGGTGCCAGGCCCCCAGACGGCACCGCCGAACGTGTTGCTATAGCTCTGCTTGGCCGCATAACTGCGCGAGTCTTCCCAGAAGCCGTTGCTGCCGGACAACTCGGTGGTCCATGATCCGGGCGTCACGTATTCGGTCTGCGTCTGCCCGGTCGCCGGGTTCAGCCCGAGACCGAAGCCGACCCCGCATGATGTGTTGCTGGTCAGCATCGGGTTGTTGTACCCGGCCGCCTCGCCTGCGCGGTAGCTCAGGGTGATCGCGGCCATCCGGCCTGGCCCGGTCTGGTAGATCGGCCTTGACGGGATCCCGCCGCGGGACTGGCCAGCGAAGTTGTAGCCGCCCGCCGAGGTCTGCCAGTGATCGCCGTACCCGAATGTCAGGTCGCTGCTGTGCACCGGGACCACGTACAGCGGATAGGAGGTCTGGCCGGCGCTGACGCCAGGGCCGGTGACGAAGTCTCCGCCGACGCAGGCCTGCACGACCGCGGACTGGTTCGTCATGCCCGGCGTGATCGGGAAGAACTGCACGCGAATTTCCGACTCGGCACTGAGCCTGATGGTCTGGCTGCGGCTGATCGTCACGCGTCGCATGACGAGCGCAACGCCGGCGATCCCGCCGCGCTGCCCGATGCTGGTGACCTGGGCGCCGACCCAGGCCGCGCCGCGCGGCACCCGGTAGAAGTGGCCAGGCTCGGTGAAGATCGGCGCGTCGGTCTTGGTGTAGATCGTGGCGTAGACCGGCACCTGGTGGCCATAGTGGCCGATGCCGACCACCTGGATCCGGGGAAGCGCCGCGGGAGCCGCCTTGGCCGTGCTGGCGGCGAATCCGGCGAGGCCCAGGCCGAGCACGCCGGCGAGGGCGGTCACGCGCTGGCTGGTCTTCATGCGCTGAAGGTAGCGCCGTTGGCCCGATAAGTCAGTACCTGTGACGATAGGGGGTCCGTGTACGCTGACCGAGCAAGCGCTAGGTTGGAGGGAGGCCGGGTGGGTATCGGGCTGCACGCGGCCGATGGCATCGCCGAGGTCGTGATCGACTTCCCGCCGGTCAACGCGCTGCCGGTACGCGGCTGGTTCGAACTGGCCGATGCGCTGGCCGCCGCGGCGGCCGACCCGGCTGTCCGTGCGGTAGTCCTGGCCGCCGAAGGCCGCGGGTTCTGCGCCGGCGTGGACATCAAGGAGATGCAGCAGACCGCCGGTCATGACGCGCTGATCGGCGCGAACCGCGGCTGCTTCCAGGCGTTCGCCGCGGTGTACGACTGCGCGGTGCCGGTGATCGCCGCGGTGCACGGGTTCTGCCTCGGTGGCGGCGTGGGCCTGGCCGGCAACGCCGACATCGTGATCGCCAGTGACGATGCCACGTTCGGCCTGCCCGAGGTGGACCGCGGCGCGCTCGGTGCCGCCACGCACCTGTCCCGGCTGGTGCCACAGCAACTCATGCGCGCGATGGTGTACACCTGCCGCCCCGTTACCTCGGCCGAACTGCACCGGTACGGCACGGTACTCGACGTCGTTCCGCGGGACCGGCTACGCGCCTCGGCCCGCGCGGTTGCCGCGGCGATAGCCGCCAAGAACCCGCAGGTCATCAGGCGGGCGAAGGAGTCGCTGAACGGGATCGACCCGGTGGACGTGAAGCGGTCCTACCGGTTCGAGCAGGGCTTCACCTTCGAGCTCAACCTCAGCGGGGCCGGTGACGAGGCCAGGCAGGCGTTCATCGACCGGACCGGCGACGATCGGCAGCAGCGGTGACCGCCGAGGTGCTGACGCCAGACCAGGTGGCCGCAAGCCTGGACTCAGGCATGACCATCGGAATAGGCGGCTGGGGCTCGCGGCGCAAGCCGATGGCGCTGGTCAGGGCCATCCTGCGGTCCCCGCTGACGGACCTGACCTTGGTCAGCTACGGAGGTCCTGACGTCGGCCTGCTGGTCGCCGCGGCCAAGGTCAGGAAGGTGATCTGCGGCTTCGTCTCGCTTGACTCCATCCCGCTCGAGCCGCACTTCCGCCAGGCCAGGCAGGCGGGCTCGATCGAGCTGACCGAACTGGACGAGGGCATGTTCCACTGGGGGCTGCTGGCCGCGGCGCACCGGCTGCCGTTCCTGCCGATGCGGGCCGGGCTCGGCTCCGACGTGCTGGCGATCAATCCGGAACTGCGCACGGTGCGGTCGCCGTACCGGGATGCCGAGGAGTTCGTCGCGGTGCCCGCGCTGCGGCTGGACGCGGCGCTGATCCACATGAACCGGGCCGATGCC
This sequence comes from Streptosporangiaceae bacterium, assembly GCA_030039155.1. GTDB lineage: Bacteria > Actinomycetota > Actinomycetes > Streptosporangiales > Streptosporangiaceae > JOPF074. The sequence continues at coordinate 5,462 of JASHQL010000183.1, forward strand.
CGCGGCAACGGCCAGTACCTCGGGCCTGACCCGTACTTCGACGACCTGTTCTGCCTGGCCGCGGCCGGCCGCAGGTTCATGTCCTGCGAGCGGATCGTGCCCACCGATCAGCTGCTGGCCGAGGGCCCGCCGCAGAGCCTGCTGATCAACCGCAGCATGACCGACGCCGTGGTGCAGGCGCCGCACGGCGCGCACTTCACCAGCTGCGCGCCCGACTACGACAGGGACGAGGCCTTCCAGGCGCAGTACGCGTCCGCGGCGGCCGACCCTGAGTCCTGGGCCCAGTTCCGCGGCCGTTACCTGGACGTGGATGAGGCCGGTTACCAGCGCGCGGTCGCGCAGTTCGGCCGGGACCTGGCGGCGGCAAGCCGATGACCGCCGAGCCGACGCTTGCCGAGATCTGCGTGGTGGCCTGCGCCGAGGCCTGGCGTGGCGACGGCGCGGTGCTGGCCAGCCCGGCCGGGCTCATCCCCGCGCTGGCCGCCAGGCTGGCGCAACGCACCTTCGAGCCAGGCCTGCTGGTGACGGACGGCGAGGCCGGGCTGCTGGCACCCGCGGGCGACGGCAGCGTGACCGAGGGCTGGCTGCCGTATCGGCAGGTGTTCACCAGCGTGGCGTCGGGGCGCAGGCACATGATGATGGGCGCCGCGCAGCTTGACCGGTACGGCAACCAGAACATCTCCTGCATCGGCGCGTGGGCGCGGCCGAAGGCGCAGCTGCTCGGCGTGCGCGGCGCGCCGGGTAACACGGTCAACCACCCGGTCAGCTACTGGGTGCCGCGGCACTCGCGCCGGGTCTTCGTGCCGCGGGTCGACCTGGTCAGCGGCGTCGGCTACGACCGCGCCGCGGCGGCCGGCGCCAGGTATCACGGGCTGCGGATCGTGGTGTCGAACCTTGCCGTGCTGGACTTCGGCACGCCAGATCACGCCATGCGGCTGCGCTCGGTGCACCCTGGCGTGGCGGTCGACGACGTCGTTGCCGCCACCGGGTTCGAGCTCGCGGTGCCGGCGCAGGTGCCGGTGACCAGGCTGCCGACCGCGCAGGAACTGGCGTTGCTGCGGACTGTGCTTGATCCTGACGGCCTGCGCGACCGGGAACTCGGGTGAGGCTCAGCACCAGGCTCACCGAGCTGGCCGGGATCAGGTACCCGATCGTGCAGACCGGGATGGGGTACGTGTCCGGCGCCCGGCTGACGGCCGCGACATCGGCGGCGGGCGGGCTCGGCATCATCGGCTCGGCGACGATGAGCATGGACGCGCTGCGGGCCGCGGTGCGTGAGGTGCGGGAGCGCACCGGCCAGCCGTTCGGCGTGAACCTGCGCGCCGACGCCGCCGATGCAGCCGAGCGGGTCGAGCTGATCATCGCCGAGAAGGTCAGGGTCGCCTCGTTCGCGCTCGCGCCGAAGCGTGACCTGATCGCCAGGCTGAAGGACGCCGGCGTCATCGTGCTGCCGTCGGTCGGCGCGCTCAGGCACGCCGAGAAGGTGGCCGGCTGGGGCGCCGACGCGATCGTGGTGCAGGGCGGCGAGGGCGGCGGGCACACCGGCCCGGTGCCGACCAGCCTGCTGCTGCCGCAGGTCGTCTCGGCGGTAGACATCCCGGTGATCGCGGCAGGCGGGTACTTCGACGGCCGCGGCCTGGTCGCCGCGCTGGCGTACGGCGCGGCCGGGATCGCGATGGGCACCAGGTTCCTGCTCACCTCGGACAGCCCGGTCGCCGACGAGGTCAAGCAGGCCTACCTGACCAGGACGCTGACCGACACGGTGGTGACCACCAGGGTCGACGGCGTCCCGCACCGGGTGCTGCGCACCCCGTTCATCGACCGGCTCGAGCGGGCCGGGCCGGCCGCCCAGCTGGTCAGGTCGGCACGCAGCGCCGCGGCGTTCCGTGGCCTGTCCGGCCTGTCCTGGCCCGCGCTGATCCGCCAGGGCGCCGCGATGCGCCGCGGCACCGGGCTGTCCTGGAGCCAGGTGCTGATGGCAGCCAACACCCCGATGCTGCTGAAGGCGGCCATGGTCGACGGGCGGCCCGACCTCGGCGTGATGTCGGCGGGCCAGGTGGTCGGGCTGATCGACGACCTGCCGTCCTGCGCCGAGCTGATCGACCGGATCATGACCGAGGCCGCCGACTGCATCGGCCGGCTCGGCGGGCTGGCTCAAGCCTGACCGAGCGGTCCCGCCCGCCGGCCAGCGGTGTTCAGAGCGGCAGCGGGTGGGCGAGCAGGCCGCTGCCTTCGCCGCGGCCCGAGACGGTCCAGGCCCAGTCGATGGCGTCGATGTCGACCGCGCTGCCGTCGTCACCGCGGGTGTAGTGGCCGCCGGCCGGACCGGTCAGGTGCAGGGCGAACGCCTGGTCGTGCGTGCTGGCCCAGTCCGCGACCATGTCGGCGATGAGCCGGCCGTCGTGCTCGGTGGTCAGCGCCGGCGGCCGGCCGGTGGCGCGGGAGATGTCGATGCGGTGCATCCAGACGTCGCGGGTGTAGACGATATCCATCAGGTAGGCCAGCGTGCGCCTGCCGAGCGGCGGCTCGAAGCCGATGCGCACCGGGCGCAGGAACGCCGGGAACCGGCGGCGGCCGTTGAGTGCGCGCGGCACGGCGCGGTGCCACCGCTCGATCAGCCCGGCGGGGTCCAGGCCGGCCCGCTCGCGGATCTGGACCTCGTTAGCCCCGTGCACGATGTGGCCGAGGCCTTGCTCGCGCTGCACCTGGTGGCCAACCCGCATCTGGTGCATGTTCTCGCCGATCGAGGCGCACGCTTCTGCGGCGCCAAGCACATGCGCGGCTACGGTTCGCACGTCCCACCGGTCGCACACCGTCGGCGCACTCCAGTCGGCGGCGGCCAGGTCGCGCAGCAGAGCGGTGAAGTGCCCATATTCGGCGGCGGCGAGGTCCATCGCCTCCGCATGCCGGATCGGCGGGATGTCGCGCACGCTGGTGGTGGTCATGGTCATGGCCCGGTCCTCTCGCGCGCCGGGCGGGTTGTCCCGCCGGTGGCCTTGACATAGCTGAGAAACATGTCGACGGCGGCGTCGACCAGGCCAACCCAGTAGTCGCCGCCCGGGTCGTTGGCGATCTGCTGGCCGGCCAGTCCGACGATCAGCGAGATGAACAGGTCAAGCGCTGCCGGGGAGGTAAAGCCGTTCCGGTCGAACCACGCCCTGGTCTGCTCGAGTTGCCTGACCGACACCGCGTAAGACGGCTCGCTTGGCGTGAACCCCGGGATGGTCCGGTGGAACAGCAGCTGGTATCGCGCGGGCTGTTCCACCATGAACGCCATCGCCACCCGGGCCATGGCCCGCAGCCCGTCTGCTCCTGACCGCGCCTCGGCTTCGGCAATGACCGCGGCGAACTGGCGGTACCCCTGGGCGAACATCGCGTCGTAGATGGCGTGCTTGGAGGCGAAGTACTCGTACAGCGAAGGCGCGCGCATGCCGACGCGCGGCGCGAGGTCGCGCAGGTTCAGGCCGCCAAGGCCCTGTTCGCGCACCAGGTCCCAGGCAGTGCCGAGGATCTCCGCCTTGGTTGCCTCATGCCGTTCGGCTTTCCTATCCCTGATAGGAACTTCTACCATAGGTAGGATCATCCGTCATCAGCGGCGGCCAGTCAAGCCCTGCTGCCGCCAGCAGCGCGCGGCACGTTGCAGCCGGGGAGCGAGCGCTGATGTCAGGCATCGAGGGGTGACTTCGCGCACCGCAGCACCGCTGCGACGCTGGCGTCGACGTCGGCTTGCGTGGTGCTCCAGTTGCTCACGCTGACCCGCATGGCGCGGCGGCCGTGCCAGGTCGTCGGGCCGCACCAGCAGGTGCCGTCCCGCTGCACCGCGTCGATCACCGCGTCGGTCCGCTGTGCATCGCCGAAGTCGATCACCACTTGGTTGAGCACCACGTCGTTCAGTACCGGGTAACCTGCCGCGCTGATGCCCGCAGCGAACCTGCGGGCAAGCGCGCAGGTCCGCTGGACCAGGTCGGCCACGCCGTCGCTGCCGAGCGCGGCGAGCACGGCCCAGACCTCGATTCCCCTGGCCCGCTGCGAGGACTGCGGACCGAGGTGCATCGGCTCCGTCGCCACATCGCCCGGCAGGTAGGCCGCCGACGCCTGCATCGCCGCGGTCAGCGTTGCCGGGTCTCGCACCAGCGCGATGCCGCAGTCGTAGGTGGTGTTCAGCCACTTGTGCGCGTCGGTTGCCCAGGAGTCGGCAGCCTGCACGCCGGCCACCTGCCCGGCCAGGTCCGGCGCCGCCGCCGCCCACAGGCCGAACGCGCCATCGACGTGGATCCAGGCTCCTTGCTCTCGGGCCCAGCCGATCAGCGGATGAAACGCGTCACTGGCGCCGCTGTTGACGTTCCCTGCCTGCAGGCAGACGATCGCGGGGCCGGTCAGGGCCGGCAGGTCGCGGGCCACGATCCTGCCCTGGTCGTCGGCCGGCAACTCGACGGCGCGGTCGCGGCCGAGGCCGACGATGCCGAGGGCCTTGCGCACGGTCGCGTGCACCTCGCTGCCGGTCACCACGGTCACCGGCGGACCGCCGGCCAGCCCCTGGCCTGCGGCATCCCAGCCGTGCCCGGCCAGCACCGCGTCCCGCGCCGCGGCCAGGCAGGTGGCGTTGGCCATGGTGGCGCCGGTGACGAACGCGCCGTTCGTGCCCGCGGGCAGGCCGAGCAGGCCGGCCACCCAGCGCAGCGCCTGGCTGGTGAGCACCGCCGCGGTCGGTGACATGACACTGAGCCCGGCGTTCTGGTCCCAGGCCGTGCTGAGCCACGACGCGGCCTGCGCCACCGGCAGCGCGCCGCCGGTCACGAAGCCGAAGTACCGCGGCCCGGCGCTGCTGACGGTGGCCGGCCCGCCGACCTCGTCGAGCAGCGCGACCACCGCCGCCGGGTCGAGGCCGCCGGTCGGCAGCTCGAACTCCAGCCGGCTCAGCGCGGCGACCGCGTCGTCCGCGGGCGGCACGCTGCGGGCGCGCAACTGGTCCAGGTAGCGGACCGCGCGCCCGGCGGCGTCCTGCAGCAGGGCCGGCCTGGCGTCTTCTTGGCTGCCCGCGCCGCTGGTCATAGCCCGAGCGCCCCGGCCAGCTCGCGGTAGCCGGGCACCGGATCGGCGCCCTGCTCGGTCAGCAGCTGCACCACCACCTGGTCAGCACCGGCGTCCAGGTGCCTGCGCAGCTTGGCCGCGACCTGGCCGGCGCTGCCGTGCGCGACGAGTGCGTCGATCAGCGCGTCGCTGCCGCCGTCGGCCAGGTCGGCCTCGGCCCAGCCGAGCCTGCGCAGGTTGCTGGTGTAGTTGACCAGGCCGAGGTAGGGCGTCTTGACCCGGCTGCGGCCGAGTGCCCGCGCCCTGGTCTCGTCGGTGTCGAGCACGGCCTTGTGCTCGGGTGCCAGCAGCGGGCCGGCGCCGAGGATGGCCCGTGCCCTGCTGGTGTGCTCTGGCGGCACCAGGTACGGAATCGCCCCGGCCGCCTGTTGGCCGGCCAGCCTGAGCACCTTCGGCCCGAGCGCGGCGAGCACCAGCCGGTGCTGCGGGACGCCGGCTTGCCGCAGCTCGCTGAGGTAGCCGGCCAGCGCGTCGTATGGCCGGGTATAGGCGCCGGTGGCCTCGGGGTGGCCTGCGCCGATGCCGAGCACGAACCGGCCGGGGAACCGGTCTTCGAGCCGCGCGTACGACGCGGCAACCAGGGCCGCCTGGTCCTTCCAGATGTTCACGATGCTGGTGCCGATGATCATCGTGCTGGTGCTGGCGAGCACGCCCTCCACCTGGGCGAGATCGCCGTCCGGCGAGCCGCCGAGCCACAAGGCGCCGTAGCCGAGCCGCTCGATGTCGGCGGCCAGCGGCCCGGTGACCTGGGCCGCGCTCCGCCAGATGCCGAACTGTCCGAGCTGGTCACGCAGTTGCTCCGCCATCGCCGTCTCCCGTAGCTGGCCGGTGATAACGGCAACTCTGGCAGACGGTGCTGGCCTTCCCGGTGGCGGAGCCCCTGCCTTTAGCCGGTGAACAGGCAGAACGGGTGACCTGACGGGTCGGCGAAGATCCAGCAGTGATCGTTGCCGCCGGGCAGCCTGCGCGCGCCGAGCCCGACCGCTTCCCGCCCGGCCGCGCCGAGATCGCCGACCTCGATGTCCAGGTGCATCTGCTGCGGCCGGCCTGGGTCTGGCCAGTCGGCGGCCCTGAGCTCGGGTGCGAGCTGGAAGGCCAGGCCGGGCGTGCCGTTCGCGCCGCCGATGGTCACCCAGTCGTCGCTTTCGTCGAGCCGCTGCAGGCCGAGCAACCGCTCGTAGAAGGTAGCCAGCCCGGCCGGGTCCGGAGTATCGATCACAAGTCCATGCCATCTGCCAGTCATGCGGCCTAGCTTCTCGCCTGGCACTGACATTTCTGGCGGCCGATCCTGGCCGGGATTTTTTTCCTGGAAAGTTTCCGGCCGGTGTCGAAGTGGCCTGGGTGGCGTTCGACGCGTAGCCAGGGAGGCGGGACGGCGAACAGCCAGAACGCCAGCCATCGCACCAGCCGGCACCGGCAGACTGCCAGATGCCGCCGAACGAAGGGAAGCGCAATGCGGTTCTTCTGCTACACCCTGGCCGACCCGAACATCCCGATGCCGGAGCCGACGCCCGAGATGTACCAGGCGATGTCCGAGTTGGTGGAGGAAAACATCAAGTCGGGCCTGCTGGTGGCGACCGGCGGGTTCGCGCCGCCGGCCGAGGCGACCAAGGTCAGTTACGCCGACGGCAAGTACACCGTGGTCGACGGCCCGTTCACCGAGGCCAAGGAACTGGTCGGCGGCTGGGCCCTGGTCGAGGTCAGGGACAAGGCGGAGGCCGTCGAGCAGACCAAGCGGTTCCTCAGCGTCGTGGGTTTCGGCGAGACCACGATCAGGCAGGTCTACGGACCCTGATCAGCCGGGCGCGAGCCGGCCAGCCGGGCTAGGTAGCGGCCCGGTTGCCGGCTCGCCTGGCTGGTGATGTGATCGGTTCTCGTGACCGATCAGCAGGCCCGCGCCGCGATCGAGACCGTGGTCAGGATGGAGTCGGCCAGGCTCATCGCCGGGCTGGCCAGGTTCACCGGCGACATCGGGCTGGCCGAGGAGCTCGCGCAGGACGCGTTCGTCGCCGCGCTCGAGCAGTGGCCGGCCGACGGCGTGCCGCGCAACCCTGGCGCCTGGCTGATGACCGTCGCCAAGCGCCGCGCGATCGACCAGTTCCGCCGCGGCCGCGAGCTTGACCGCAAGTACGCGCAGATCGCGCACGCGATCGAGGGCTCAGGCGAGGCGGTCACCGCCGACTTCGACCGCGCGTTCTCCGACGAGATCGACGACGACCTGCTGCGGCTGATCTTCACCGCCTGCCACCCGGTGCTGTCGGTGCAGGCCAGGGTGGCGCTGACGCTCCGGCTGCTCGGCGGGCTCAGCACCGCCGAGATCGCCAGGGCCTACCTGGTGCCTGAGCCGACGATCGGCCAGCGGATCGCCAGGGCCAAGCGCACGCTGGCCCAGGCGAACGTGCCCTACGAGGTGCCGGCACCGCAGCAGCGGCCGGCCAGGCTTGCCTCGGTGCTCGAGGTCATTTACCTCATCTTCAACGAGGGCTACTCGGCCACCGCCGGCGATGACTGGATGCGGCCGGACCTGTGTGACGAGGCGGTCAGGCTCGGCCGGGTGCTGGCCGGCCTGATGCCCGCCGAGCCCGAGGTGCACGGCCTGTGCGCGCTGATGGAGATCCAGGCCTCCAGGGTCGGCGCCAGGACGGGCCCGGGCGGCGAGCCGGTGCTGCTGCTCGACCAGGACCGGACGCACTGGGACAGGTTCCTGATCAGCCGCGGCCTGGCGTCGCTGGCCAGAGCCGAGGAACTTGACGGTGCGCGTGGGCGCTACGCGCTGCAGGCGGCGATCGCCGCCTGCCATGCCAGGGCGTTCCGCGCCGAGGACACCGACTGGGTGCGTATCACCAGCCTGTACGGCACCCTGGCCAAGGTCATGCCGTCACCGATCGTCGAGCTGAACCGCGCGGTCGCGGTCTCGATGGCCTACGGACCGCAGGCCGGCCTCGACCTGGTCGACCAGCTCGCCGCCGAGCCCGCGCTGCGCGGCTACCACCTGCTCGCGAGCGTCCGCGGCGACCTGCTGATGAAGCTCGGCCGGACCGCGGAGGCACGCCAGGAGTTCGCCCGGGCGGCCACGCTGACCAGCAACGCACGGGAGCGTGAGCTGTCGGCAAGCCGGGCACGTGCCGCCGATCCTGGTGCCCGGCCTGGCTAGGGCTTCGCAGCCGCCGCGCTCGGCCGGGCTGTCGCTCGGCCGAACTCAGCCAGGCTGTCCGTGGCCGCGCTCAGCCGGGCTGTCCCTGGCCGCGCTCAGCCGGGCTGTCCCTGGCCGCGCTCGGCAGCCAGCACCGGGGCCATCGGGACCGGCAACGTCAGCACCTCGGCGGCCTGGCTCGCCCGGTGCAGGCTGTCGCGCAGCACTTCGGCCGCTGCCGTCGCGTGCGTGATCATGCCGTCAAGCTCGGCTACCGCATGCGCGTCCGCGGCGGTGCGCGCGACAAGCTGCAGGTACATGTCGTTCTGGCCGGCCAGCCGCTGCGCTGTCTGCCAGTCCTGGTGCGCGGTGTCGGCGGCCCTGACCTGGGCCGCGTACCGTTCGAGCGCCGCCACCCTGGCCTGCGTCGCGTCCTGCGCCAGCGCGATCGCGCGCCGCTGCGACTCCAGGACCGCCCTGGTGACCTCGCCCCTGCCGCTGGCCGCCGCCTCGGCGTTGAACCGGTCACGCAGCGCGGAGATGTCGCGCAGCGCGCAGGCGATCTCCCACTCGTGCCGCTGCAGCGTCACCTCGTCGGCCGCGTGGTCGATCAGCCCGGCCGTGCTCACCCCTGAGTTGCAGACATAGTCGATCGCCTGCTGCGCGCGGGCCAGCAGCAGCCGGCTCGGTTCGTCCACCTGGTTCGGCATGATCACATGGCGGGCGCGCTTGGCCAGCTCGCGCTCCGGCGACAGCTCACGGCCAAGCACGAGTCCGGTCACCCCGGCGGCGCCGAACGCCACCCAGAACCCCGCCTGGACGTCGGTCCCGACTCCGAGCGCCGGGACCGCGGTCACGAACGCGCCGACCAGCGCAGCCCCCGCCGTCGTCCAGCAGCTGACCACGGCCCGGCGGGCGCGCGGCGCCGCCGACCCGAGCCAGCGCCTGACCGGCCCGCCGGAGGCGGCCGGTGACCTGCGCGAGGTGCCATCGGTGACCAGCGTGCGCAGCCGGGCCGGCAGTTCCGGGTCACATGCAGGCCAGGTCCACCGCGCTGGGTACGGCGGCTGCCAGGCCATGCAGGCAGCTTAAGCTGCCGCGTGCCGTCGGGAAAACCGCCGCGGCGGCCTAGCGCGGCGCTCCGTCCCTGCCTGGCTGGCCCGCACCGCGCTGCGTCCCTGCCTGGCTGGCCCGCACCGCGCATCCCGCGCGATCATTGAGGCCTCGTGCCGCAAGCCTGCGCTGCCCGAGACTCGTGCGCCGGAAGACTGGCGCGCCGCAAGACTCGTGCGCCGGAAGGGGACCCCCGCAGTGATCTTTATTACCGCGAAGTTCAAGGTACTGCCCGAGCATGCCGACGACTGGCCGCAGATCTCCCGCGCGTTCACCGACGCCACCAGGGCCGAGCCTGGCTGCCTGTGGTTCGAGTGGTCAAGAAGCGTCGATGACCCTGCCGAATACGTGCTGGTCGAGGCGTTCAGGGACGACGCTGCCGGGGCGGCGCACGTCCAGTCCGGCCACTTCAAGCAGGCACAGCAGACGCTGCCGGTGCACTTGGCCGAGACGCCGCGGATCGTGAATTTCACGGTGCCGCAGGATGACTGGTCCAGGCTCGGCGAGATGGCAGTGCCCGGTCACGGCTGAGCCGACCGCCTGCGAGCCCGGCGCCAGCCGGCCCCGTCACGCCGAGTAGCCTGGGCCGAAAGCCCGCAAGCTGCTGTGGCGAGGAAATTACCTATGAGCGAATCCAGCTGGCCGCTGCAATTGCCGCGATCTGGCCGTGATGCGATCAGTTTCGCGCGCGACGTGATTGAGCCGAGCGTCTTTCGCGAATATGACATCAGGGGCAAGGTCAGCGTCACCCTGCCGCTGCCTGATGGACTGAACGAATTCCTGGTCAATCGCATCGCCAGGGCCTTTGGCACGTCCCTTGCCCGGCGCGGTGCCGATCGGGTGGTGATCGGCTACGACAGCAGGAGCTATTCGGAGTCGCTGGCCCAGGCGCTCGCCGTGGGCCTGCTGTCCACCGGCAGGGATGTCACCTCAATCGGGCTCTGCACCACGCCGATGCTGTACTTCGCGCAGCACGAGCTCGGCGGCCTGCCGGGCGTGATGGTGACTGCCAGTCACAACCCGAACGGCTGGGCCGGGCTCAAGCTGTCCTACCAGCCGTCCACCACCCTCGGCCCTGCGGATATCGCGGAGCTGGCCGACCTCACCAAGGCGCGCAGCTTCAGCACCGGCCGCGGCCGGTACGAGGAAGACTCGATCACCACCAGGTACGTGGCCTACCTGGCCAAGTCGCTGCCCGCGACCCGGCCGCTCAAGGTCGTGATCGACGGCGCCAACGGGATCGCCGGGCCGATCGCCGAGATGGCGCTCCGGCAGGCAGGGCACGACGTCAGCGCGATCAACCTCGACCTGGACTGGACCTTCCCGAACCACGAGCCTGACCCGGAAAACGTGGCCGGCCGCGCGCAGATCCAGCGCGCCGTGGTCGAGGCGGCAGCCGACTGCGGGCTGTCCTTCGACGGGGACGGCGACCGGCTCGGCGTCACCGACGACCACGGCGAGATCGTCTGGTCCGACTCGGTGCTGATCATGCTGGCCCGCGACGTGCTCGCCAGGCACCCAGGCTCGACGATCGTGTACGACGTGAAATGCTCGCGCGCCGTAGCCGACGTGGTCCGCGAGCACGGCGGCAAGCCGCTGATGTGGAGCACCGGGCACTCGCTGATCAAGGCGAAGATGCACGAGATCGGAGCGCCATTCGCCGGCGAGCGCAGCGGCCATTTCTTCAACGCCTGCGATTACTACGGCTATGACGACGCGATCTACGCCGGCCTGTGGTTCCTGAAGGTCATGTCGGAGCTGGGCGGCTCGGTGTCCGGCGCCGTTGCCAGCCTGCCGAAGTATTACGGCACGCCCACGATGCAAGCAGCCTGCTCGGACGCGGAGAAGTACAAGGTCATCGAGAAGTTCGGGGACTACGCGCAGTCGCTCGGCGCCAACGAGCTCATCACGGTCAACGGCGTCAGGGCGGAATTCGATGACGGCTGGATCCTTGCCAGGGCGTCGTCGAATCTGCCGGCGCTGGTGCTGGTGGCCGAGGCCACCGACCAGGACGGGCTGCGGCGGCTTTACCGCATGCTGCGCGACGGCCTTGCCGAGTTCCCCGAGGTAGACCAGAACTGGGACAACGATCCGTTCTAGGCCGGGCGGCCCCTGCCAACCGCGGGGCGATCCTGGCACTGGGGGGAGACGCGTGCCACCAAATCAGCGTGCCGGGCAGCGGCCAGCGCCGGCCGACCTGGTCGACGTGCGCAAGCTCGTCGCCGCCTACTACGACGAGCATCCAGATCCCGGCCAGCCCGGCCAGCGGGTGTCGTTCGGCACCTCGGGCCACCGCGGCTCGGCGCTCAGGCTGTCGTTCAACGAGGACCACATAGCCGCGACCACCCAGGCGATCTGCGACTACCGCAAGGACGCCGGCGTCACCGGGCCGCTGTACCTGGGCAGGGATACCCATGCGCTGTCCGAGCCGGCCTTCGGCACGGCGCTTGAGGTGCTGGCGGCCAATGACGTCGCCGTGCTGATCGACAGCAGGGACGGCTACACGCCGACCCCCGCGGTCTCGCTGGCGATCCTGCTGGCCAACGATGGCAGAACCGGCGGGCTCGCCGACGGCATCGTGGTGACGCCTTCGCATAATCCGCCGGAAGACGGCGGGTTCAAGTACAACCCGGTCGACGGCGGGCCGGCCGGCTCCGGCATCACCTCGGTCATCCAGGACCGGGCGAACGACCTGCTGCGTGACGGCCTGCGCGGTGTCCGGCGCGCCCCGCTGGATCAGGCCAAGGCCGCCGCGGGCCGCCATGACTTCGTGGCCCAGTACGTGGGCGAACTGCCTGCGGTGGTCGATGTCGGGGCGGTGCGCGCGGCCGGGGTCAGGATCGGCGCCGACCCGCTCGGCGGGGCCAGCGTGGCCTACTGGGCCGAGATCGCCGATCACTTCGGCCTCGACCTGACCGTGGTGAACCCGGTGGTCGACCCGACGTTCGCGTTCATGACGCTGGACTGGGACGGCAAGATCAGGATGGACTGCTCGTCGCCGTACGCGATGGCCTCGCTGGTCGCGCGCGCCGCCGAGTTCAGCGTGGCGACCGGCAACGACACCGACGCCGACAGGCACGGCATCGTCACCCAGGACGGCGGGCTGATGCCGCCGAACAGCTACCTCGCGGTGGCGATCGACTACCTGTGCCGGCATCGCCAGGACTGGCCCGCCGCAGCGGCGATCGGCAAGACGATGGTCAGCTCGGCGATCATCGACCGGGTAGCCGGGAACGTGCAGCGGCAGGTCTATGAGGTACCGGTCGGGTTCAAGTGGTTCGTGCCAGGCCTGCGGTCCGGGTCGATCGTGTTCGGCGGCGAGGAGAGCGCCGGCGCATCGCTGCTGCGCCGCGACGGCCGCGTCTGGACGACGGACAAGGACGGCATCGTGCTGTGCCTGCTCGCCGCCGAGATCATCGCGGTCACCGGCCAGCCGCCGAGCCAGCGGTACCGGGAGCTGACCGCGGAGCTTGGTGATCCCGCCTACCAGCGCATCGACGCCCCGGCCAGCGCCGCGCAGAAGAAGGTGCTGAGCGGCCTGACCGCGGACCAGGTCGGCATCGGCGAGCTGGCGGGCGAGCCGGTGCAGGCGTGCCTGACCGCGGCGCCCGGTAACGGCGAGCCGCTTGGCGGGGTCAAGGTGATCACCGAGACCGGCTGGTTCGCGGCACGGCCGTCAGGCACCGAGGACGTGTACAAGCTGTACGCCGAGTCGTTCGGCGGCCCGGCGCAGCTTGCCAGCATTCAGGCCGAGGCGCAGCACGTCCTCACGTCGGTGTTCGACTCGGCCTGACCCCTGCTTGGCAGCGGCGCCTGGCAGATCTAGGCTGAAGTCAGGTGAGCCGGGAAGCCTGGTCGGCGGACATACTGTCGTCAACCGCCAGGAGTCGTGATGACTGCCGAAGACACCGCCACAGCCAGCGAGCCCGCATCCGTTCCCGCCGCCCCGCGTGCCTATCAGCTGCTTCCTGCCTGGCGCTGGCGGCTTGCCGCGTTCCTGCTGGCCGGCGCGGCGCAGCTGATAAGCATCTCCGCGCTGACCGGTGCCAACAGGCCGCCGGCCAGCTGGGCCATGCTGCTGCTGGCGATCGCGCCCGCGCTGGTCTGTGCGCTGGCGGCGTTCGGTCCGGCCGATCTGGCCAGGTACGCGGCCCCGCTGTCGGTGCTCGTTCTGCTGGCCGGCGTCATCGGCGCGGTCACGCACACCGGGCTGTTCTTCGTGCCTGCGCTGGCCGCCGCGGTGGCCGGCATCCTGCCGCTCTGGCGGCGGCCATCGGCCGACTGACGGTACCCGCGCCTAACCTGGGCTTGTGTCGGCGCAGGACGATGTCAGGGCCAGGTACGAGGACCTCGTCGATGCGCTGATCGGGATCCCAGGCGTGACGCCGCCGCGCGGCGGGTCTGGCTTCGGCCGCAGTTCGCTGCGCTACCAGGGAAAGATCTTCGCGATGCTGGTCCGCGGCCGGCTCGTGGTCAAGCTGCCGGCCGGCCGGGTCAGCGAGCTGTGCGCGGCGGGCGAGGGCATGCATTTCGACGCGAACAAGGGCACCCCGATGCGCGAGTGGCTGAGCCTCGACCCGGACAGCGAGCAGCCCTGGCTGCCGCTGGCCCGCGAGGCGCTCGACTTCGCCAGGGCCGCGTCCTGATCGCCGGCTCGGTCAGACCCGCTCGATGATCGTGACGTTGGCCTGCCCGCCGCCCTCGCACATCGTCAGCAGGCCGTACCTGCCGCCGGTCCGCCGGAGGCCGTGCACCAGCGTGGTGACCAGCCGTGCCCCGGTAGCGCCGAGCGGGTGACCAAGCGCGATCGCGCCGCCGCAGGCATTGACCCGGTCCAGGTCGGCGCCGGTCTCGCGCTGCCAGGCGAGCACGACGCTGGCGAACGCCTCGTTGATCTCGATCAGGTCGATCTGGTCCAGGCGCAGCCCAGCCCGGCGCAGCGCGTCCGCGGTCGCCGCGATCGGCGCTGTCAGCATCAGCACCGGATCATCACCACGCGCGCTGAGCTGGCAGATCCGCGCGATCGGCGGCAGGCCGAGCCGGGCAGCGGCGGCCGCCGAGACCACCAGCACCGCCGCCGCGGCGTCCGCGATCTGACTGGCCAGCGCGGCAGTGATCAGACCACCTTCGCGGAGCGGCTTGAGGCCCGCCATCTTCTGCGCCGACGTGTCCCGGCGCGGACATTCATCGAGAGAAACGACGCCATAGGGGGCAATCTCGTCGTCGAAGGCGCCGCTGTCGATGGCGCGGACCGCGCGCTGGTGGCTGGCCAGCGCGAACTCCTCCATCTCGGCGCGGCCGATGGCCCACTTCTCCGCGATCATGTCGGCGGCCCTGAACTGGGAGATCTCCTGGCGGCCGTACCTGGCAGTCCAGCCATCCGACTCGCTGAACGGGTCGGCGAAGCCGTACTGCTGGCCGGCCAGCATCGCGGCGGCGATCGGGATCTGGCTCATGTTCTGCACGCCGCCGGCCACCACCACGTCGGCGGTGCCACTCAGCACCGCCTGCGCGGCGAAATGCACCGCCTGCTGCGACGAGCCGCACTGCCGGTCGACGGTGACCCCTGGCACGGCTTCCGGCAGGCCCGCCGCCAGCCAGGCTGTCCTGGCGATGTCCCCGGCCTGCGGCCCGATGGTGTCCACGCAGCCGAAGATCACGTCGTCGACCAGGTCGGGATCGACGCCGGTGCGGGCGAGCAGCGCAGTGATCGCGTGCGCGCCCAGATCGGCCGGGTGCACCGCGGCCAGCCCGCCGCCGCGCCTGCCGACCGGCGTCCTGACCGCGTCGACGATGTAGGCCTCGGCCAACGCTGCCTCCCGGCGCTCGCAGTACAGCGCGATCCGTCTAGAACAGGTTCTATTTTAGGCCAAGTCCGCGCTCCGTTACTATTCGCTAGAACACGTTCTAGCGACCCGGTGGTGCATCGATGCAGATCAGCTACACGCCAGAGCAAGAGCAGCTCAGGCAGCAGCTGCGCGAGTACTTCGCCGGGCTGATGACCCCGGAGCGGCGGGCCGGGCTGGCCTTCACTGACGGCGAGTACGGCGACGGCACCGCCTACAAGGAGGTCGTCCGCCAGCTCGGCAGGGACGGCTGGCTCGCCATCGGCTGGCCGGCCGAGTACGGCGGTGCCGACAGGTCGGCACTGGACCAGCTGATCTTCACCGACGAGGCCGCGATCGCCGGAGTACCGGTCCCGTTCCTGACCATCAACACCGTCGGCCCGACCATCATGCGGTTCGGCACGCCAGCGCAGAAAGAGCGGATCCTGCCCAAGATCGCGGCCGGCGAGCTGCATTTCTCCATCGGCTACTCGGAACCGGAGGCGGGCACCGACCTGGCGTCGCTGCGCACCAGGGCGGTACGAGACGGCGACAGCTATGTGATCAACGGCCAGAAGATGTGGACCAGCCTGATCCAGTACGCCGACTACGTGTGGCTGGCCTGCCGTACCGACCCGGAAGCTCCGCTGCACAAGGGCCTGTCCATCATCATGGTGCCCACCGACGCGGCCGGCTTCTCCTGGACCCCGGTGCGGACGGTCGCCGGCCCCGGCACCAGCGCGACCTACTACGCCGACGTCCGGGTGCCGGTCGGCAACCTGGTGGGCGAGGAGAACAAGGGCTGGCCGCTGATCACCAATCAGCTCAACCACGAGCGGGTCGCGCTCACCTCGTCAGCGCCGGTGCGCGCCGCGCTGGCCGAGGTGACCGAGTGGGCGCGCGGCACCAAGCTGGCCGGCCACCTGGATGGTCCAGCGGGGCCGTCCCCCCAGGGCAGCGGCTGCGGCCGGGTGATCGACGCCGAGTGGGTGCAGCTCAACCTGGCCAGGGTGCACGCGAAGGCTGAGCTGCTCAAGCTGCTGAACTGGCGGATCGCGGCAGCGGCCGGATCGCCGGGGCCGGCCACCGCGTCGGCCACCAAGGTCTACGGCACCGAGCTGACCATCGAGGCCTGCCGGCTGCTGATGGAGGTGCTCGGCGCCGGCGCTGAGGTCAGGGCCGGGTCACCTGGCGCCGTGCTGTCCGGCAAGATCGAGCGGATGCAGCGGTCGGCGCTGATCCTGACGTTCGGCGGCGGCACCAACGAGGTGCAGCGCGACATCATCGCTGCCGTCGCGCTCGGGCTGCCGCTGCACCGCCGCTGACCAGATCGCCGCGCACCGGAGGGAGCCGCATGGATTTCTCGCTCACCCAGGCCCAGACCGAGCTCGCCGAGCTGGCCAGGAAGATCCTCACCGACCACAGCACGCCGCAGCGGCTCCGCGAGCTCGACGCGGCAGCTGTCAGGTTCGATGCCGGCCTGTGGGGCGAGCTCGGCAAGGCAGGCGTGCTGTCGGCCGCGCTGCCTGAGTCCGCTGGCGGCGCGGGACTCGGCCTGCTCGAGCAGTGCAGCGTGCTCGTCGAGACCGGCCGCGCGGTCGCGGCGGTCCCGTACCTGGCCACGATCACCCTCGGCGCCGCGGTGCTTGCCCGGTTCGGCGGGCCGGCCCAGCTTGACCTGGCGCAGCGGGCCGGCACCGGCTCGGTGCTGCTGACCGCGGCGCTCGCCGAAGACGACAGCGCAGCTCCGCTGGCCCCGTCAACCAGGGCCGATCCCTGGTCCGGCGGGTGGCGGCTGACCGGCGTCAAGACCGCGGTACCGGCCGGCCAGCTTGCCGAGGCCATGCTGGTACCAGCACGCACGCCGGACGGCGTGGCGGTATTCCTGGTGCACGCCGGCGATGCTGGCCTGCACCGGCAGCCGCAGCAGGTCACCGGCGGCGACGCCGCCGCGCTGGTCGAGCTGGACGGCTGTGCCGCGGAGCCGGTCGGCAGCCTGGCCGACGGACCCGAGGTCCTCGGCTGGCTGGTCACCCGCGGCACCATCGGGCTATGCGCGCTGCAGCTTGGCCTCGCCGAACGCATGCTGGAGCTGACCTCGGACTACGCCAAGCACCGGGTTCAGTTCGGTAAGCCGATCGGCAGCTTCCAGGCGGTGGCGCAGCGGCTCGCCGACGCGTTCATCGACGTGGAGGGCATCAGGCTGACGCTGTGGCAGGCGGCCTGGCGGCTGGCCAGCGACCTGCCGTGCGTGACCGAGGTGGCGACGGCCAAGTTCTGGGCGGCCGAGGCTGGCCACCGGGTCGCGCACACCGCGGTGCACGTGCACGGCGGGGTCGGCATCGACCTCGACGGCCAGGTGCATCGGTATTTCGTCGCAGCCAAGTACAACGAGTTCGCGCTCGGCGGTGCCACCGCGCAGCTGCGCAGCATCGGTGCGGCGCTGGCCGCCGGGGAGGTCGCCCGTTGACCGGGGATGAGCTGCTGGCGTACTGCCTGGCCAAGCCCGGAGCCTGGCGGGATGAGCCGTGGGAGGGCGATGTCGTGGCCAAGGTCGGCGGCAAGATCTTCGCGTTCCTCGGCGCGGGGCCGGTGACCAGCATCGGGCTGAAGTGCGGGCCGACCCGCGAGGTTGCCGACGAGTGGCTGCACCGGTACCCGGGCGAGGCGAAGGTGATGGCCTACATCGGCCGGTCCGGCTGGAACACGCTGCCGGTGGGCGGCACCATCCCAGACGACGAGCTGCTCGAGGCGGTCGACGCCTCCTACGAAGCCGTGGTCGGCAAGCTGCCAAAGAAAGACAGGCCAGCGATATAGCTGGCCTGCGCCGCTGCCGCCCGGCAGGATAGCCGGGTGACCTGGACAGCTCCCGACGTGCAGCGCACCGACCCGCCGAGGACCGCAGACGAGCGGACCTCGCTGGCGGCCTGGCTGGCCTTCCACCGTGCCACGCTGGTCTGGAAGTGCAACGGCCTGACCGGTGACCAGCTCGTCATCGCGTCAGCCGAGCCGTCGAGCCTCACGCTGCTCGGCCTGGTCAGGCACATGGCCGAGGTGGAGCGGTGGTGGTTCAGGCGGCAGTTCGGCCGGATGTCAGAACTCGGCGACCTGTACTGCAGCGAGGACATGCCGGACGGCGACTTCGATCTCATCGACGCTGCCAGGGCGGAGGCCGACTTCGCCACCTTCGAGGCCGAGTGCAGGGCCGCCGACAAGGCTGTGCACGGCAGGTCACTGGACGAGACGTTCCCCTCGCCACGCGACGGCGCGCCCATCGACCTGCGCTGGGTGTACACGCACATGATCGAGGAGTACGCGCGGCACAACGGCCACGCCGACCTGATCAGGGAGCGCATCGACGGCGTCACCGGCGACTAGCGCGTCAGCTCTTGGACAGGCCGACGCCCTTGCCGACGTTCACCACGATCGTGGCGCCCTCGGCGCCGGCCGGGCCGACGAACGCCAGGTTCTCGTCGTAGGAATCGACCGTGACCCGCAGTCCGGCACTGGCCCTGGTGATCCGCAGCTGATGCAGGAACTGGGCCGGCGGCTCGGCCGCGGAGGTCGAGGTGCTCGCGGGCAGCCGCGCCGACGCTGAGGCGGCGGTCCAGCTTGTCGCGTCCTTGGTGTAGAAGATGACCAGGGCGCCCGCCCCGTCAGGGAACTTCAGCCCGTACACCGGCAGGATGGCGGCCGACTGCACGTCGGTGAACCGCCAGCCGGCCGCCCTGGCGCTGGAGGCGGCGCGCAGGTCCTGCCGGACGTAGCTGGTGGTGTAGCCGCCTGGCAGGAACGCCTTCCCGCGGGCGCCGTCGTCCAGGTAGCGCGCGTACGCGGCCGACAACGCGGACGGCTGCGTGGTCAGCGCGGAGTCGGCGGCGGGCGCCTGGCTGAACAGTCCGCTGGTCTTGAACCCGGCGACGCTGAGATCGGGCAGGATCTGCGGCGTCGAACTGAGGTCGTACAGCTCGGCCGCGGCACGCCAGGACGCGCTGCCCGACTGCTGCACCATGACGAACAGGAAACCCTGCCGGTTCGCGGCCGAACCGGCTGCCAGGAACCAGCGCGGATAGCTGGTCATCCTGGGCACCAGGAACCGCTCGCCGGTGAGCGCGCCCGCGGCCGGCCCCTGCCCGTCAAGGAAGGTCTGCGCGGCGCGCTCAGGGCCGATGGTGAGCTGGCCAGCCGCGGCCGGATCGGTGCCGAGCTCGTCGAACTGCGGCAAGAACGCGTTGAACGCCACGCTGGCCTCGGCCACGGTGAGCTGTGGTGCAGGCTGGCCAGGCACCGCGGACTTGGCCGAGGTGGTGACCGGGGTCGGAGTCGGCTGGCCGGGGGCGCTCGGACTCGCCGCGCCGGCCTGCGGGCCGCTCGACGAGCACGCCGCAAGCAGCGTCAGGCAGACGGCGGCGCACCCGGCCGCGCAGGCAGCCTTCATGATGGTCCGATCCGGTCAGCGTGCGAGATATTGCCTGAATTATGCCAGTCAACCGGTCATCAGCGGGCCGGCCAGTTACCGCAACCTGGCCACGGTCGCGTCGAGCTCGCTGACCAGGGCCGACATCAGGTCTGCCACCGACTGGACCTGGTTCATCCGGCCGACGACCTGGCCGACAGGCATCGGGATGACGTCCGGGTTTCCCGACTCCATGAGCCGCTGATGCGCCTCGCTGACCAGCAGGTTCTGCAGCGGCATCGGCAGCGGCACCGGTGCCCCCGGCTCCTCCCACGCCCTGGTCCAGCTGTTCCGCAGCAGCCTGGCCGGCTTGCCGCTGTAGATCCGCGACCGGACGGTGTCGGCAGAGCTCGCCGCAAGCAGCGCGGCCCGGAGCGCGGGCAGCTGCGCCGAAAGCTGGTACTCCTGCGTGGTCAGCCAGGCCGAGCCCATCCAGACCCCGGCAGCGCCGAGGGCAAGCGCCGCGGCGATCTGCCGCCCGCAGCCGATGCCGCCGGCCGCCAGCACCGGCACGTCAGGTCCGACCGCGTCCACGACCTCGGGGATCAGCACCATGCTGGCGATCTCACCGGTGTGCCCGCCGGCTTCGTAGCCCTGCGCTACCACGATGTCTACGCCGCTTGCGACGTGCGCGCGCGCATGGTCAGCCTTGCCGGCCAGTGCGGCCACCAGCATGCCGCGGCCGTGCGCGCTCGCGATCACGTCGGCCGGCGGCGAGCCGAGCGCGTTGGCGATCAAGGCGGCCGGATGCTCGAGCGCCACCTCGAGCTGCGCCCTGGCGACCGAGTGCAGCCAGCCGAGCACCCCTTCCCTGGTGCCCGTTCCGTCAGGCAGCGGCGGCACGCCGAGCTTGACCAGCGTCTGCTCGACGAACTCCTTGTGCCCGGCCGGGATCAGCTCGCTGAGGTCGATGGCCGCGCCCTCGGCCGGCACGGTGGCCGGCATCACCACGTCGATGCCGTACGGCTTGCCGTCCACGTTCTGGTCGAGCCAGTCGAGCACCTCGGCCAGTTCGGCGGCGTCATTGAAGCGGACGCAGCCGAGCACGCCGAGCCCGCCTGCCCGGCTGATGGCGGCGGCCACGTGCTCGGACGGGCTGAACCCGACGATGGGGTGCTCGATGCCGAGCAGGTCGCAGATCGCGGCGCGCATGGCGGTGCTCAGGCCGGCTGG
>JASHQL010000184.1 GCA_030039155.1 Streptosporangiaceae bacterium
ATCGCCGACATCGCCGGGTGCACGGCCATGCACCACTGGGTGCCGCCGACATACGAGCCGCCAGTGGAGCCGATGAAGCCGTCGTACCAGTCCTGCTGCGTGATCCACTCGATCAGGTCGTAGCCGTCCTCCGGCTCGCGGACGTAAAAGTCCCAGAAATCCGGCTCGCTGCCGCCGGTCCCCCGGCAGTCCTGCGAAACGATCACGAACCCGCGCCGGGCCAGCGACATGAACGCCCCGATGCTGGCGTCCCGGCCCCGCTCGTACGGAGTGCGTACCGCCACCGCCGGGGCAGGCAACCGAGGCGGCAGGTACAGGTCCGTCGCCAGCCGGACGCCGTCCCGCATCGGCACCATCACGGTCGAGACCTTGATATCGGGAACGGCAAACTGCACCGGACTCAGCTTCGCCGGCTGGCGCAGCAGCGCGGCAAACTTCGGAGCGACCGCATCCAGCCGCCCAGATCGGATCTCGGTCATAACGAGAACCTATCCGAATAAAACCTTAGGTGTAAGATAACAATCCGGTTCGTCCTGAAGAAGGAGCATCGGATGGCGGTCAGCCAGTCGGACCTGCAAGGCGAGCTCGGCGACCTCGTCACCAGGCATCGAGTGCCGGGAGCCGTGGTCGCAGTGTGGCAGGACGGCGAGCTGATGACCGCGGCCGCCGGCGTGGCGAACCTCAACACCGGCGTGCCGATGACCGTCGACACGGCGTTCCACACCGGCTCGATCACCAAGGTCTGGGCGGCGACGATGTTCCTGACCCTCGTCGAGGAGGGACTGCTCGACCTGGACGTGCCGATCGTCAGGTACGCACCTGACATCCAGTTCGGCGCCGATCTTGACGTGGCACGGTCCCTCACCTTCCGGCACCTGCTCAACCACTCAAGCGGGGTGGACTCCTCGGACTTGTTCGTGGCCACGGGCCAGTACCCGGAGGGAGTCGAGGACTACCGCGCACCGCTGGCACGGGCCGGGAAGCTGACCGAGCCGGGCATCATGTCGTCCTACAACAACGCCGGCTGGATCATCGCGGAACTCGTGCTGCGCAGGCTGACCGGGCAGAACTTCATCCAGCAGCTGAAGCAGCGGGTGGTCGGCCGCCTCGGCGTGCGACGCACTGTCTTCTCCGCGCGCGAGGCGATGCTGCAGCGGACCGCCATCGGCAGCTTCCCGGCTCACGACGGCACACCCGAGGCCACCACCCAGTTCATGTATCCGGACACCTGGGCCGCGCCAGGCACGCTGACGATCACGACAGTCGAGGACAACCTCGCGTTCTTGCGGATGCACCTGGCCGACGGAGTGCTGCCGGATGGCACCCGGCTGCTGAGCCACGAGTCGATCAAGGCCATGCAGACCCCGACGAGCCCGGATCCGACCGGCCCGGACAGCGGGTTCGGGCTCGGCTGGATGTACGACCAGCACGGCGGCACCCGGATCTTCTCCCACGGCGGCGGGTCGATCGGCGGCGTCGCGCATGCGCAGATATCGCCAGCGGACAACTTCGCGATGGCCTCGTTCGTCAACAGCAGCATCGGACGGCCGCTGCACGACGAGCTGGTCCGGCTGACCTTGCCGTCGCGACCGTCACCGCTGGCAGTCCCGGCCGGCGAGTTCCGGCGTGACGTGCCGCTCGACGGCTTCGTCGGACAGTACAACCGGGTGACGACGCGTACCCGGATCACCCGCGACTCCGATGACCTGCTGGTGCAAATCACTTCCGTGCCGGCGGAACTGGTCGGCGCCAGGACGGACCAGCAGGAGCTAGTGACGCAGTTCCATGCAGCCCCGATCGGGGAGAACGCGCTGCTGTCCCGCGGGGAGCTATCTGGCGGGCCGCAATTCCTGACCTTCCATGAGGAGAAAGACGGCGGCTTCCAGCTGATGTATACCGGCCATCGGCTGGCCCGGCGCGTAGCTGCCTGATGAACTCCTCGACGCTGCTGCTCGATGCCAGCACGATCCGCCGGCTCGTCACGATGAGCGATGTCATCGAAGTCGTGCGCCAGGCAGCCAGCAAGCGCGCCGCGGGCGGGCTCCTTGCGGCACCACGCGTTGCCCTGCCAGGCGGCACCTTGCTGATGGCCGCCGAGTCGCAGGAACATGGCGGGGTTGCCACCAAGCTCGTGTCCGTGGCGCCCGGCAACAGGGCTGCCGGGCTGTCCACCATCCAGGGCCTCGCGACGTGGCTCGATTACACGGCTCGCCGCCCGTTGCTGGTCGCCGATGCGCCGACGGTCACCGCGCTGCGGACCGGGGCGCTGTCCGGAGTCGCGACCCAGGCGCTCGCTCCGGCCGACGCATCGGTGCTGGCCATGGTCGGCACCGGCGGACAGGCATTCTCACTCGTCGAAGCCTGCGCCGCGGTCCGGCCGATCGGGCAGGTCAGGCTGGCAAGCCTGCGCCGGGCATCGGCGGCGGAGTTCGGCGGCAGGCTGATCGCGACCTGGCCAGAACTCGACGTGCTCATCTGCGACAGCGTCACCGAAGCGGTCAAGGACGCGGCGATCGTCTGCCTTGCCACGACCTCGAAGACGCCCCTTGTGCAGGACGGCGACGTGCGACCCGACGTGCACCTCAATGCGGTCGGCGCGTTCCGGCCCGACATGCGCGAGCTCGGCGTCTCGGTCCTGGCCGCGGCGACGGTGGTGTGCTCAGACGATCCGCACGGCGCACTTCGCGAGGCCGGCGACCTGATGGAAGCCGTCGCCTGCGGCTCGCTCAGCGCAGAATCGATCATCGACCTCGGCGTGCTCGACGGCCGCTCGAACGGCGCCGTGCGCAGCGGCATCACCGTGTTCAAGTCCGTCGGGACTGCAGCCGCCGACCTGGCGTTGCTTGACCTGCTCTGGCAGCGCGCCGAGGCCGACGGCACGATTCCCAGCTTCGAGTTCTCGGCATGACAGCACTGCCCTGGGGGGGCGACCCCCCTGGACCCCCCCGGCCGCAGCTCATCCGGGCTGTCGACTACCACACCGCGGGTGAGCCATTCCGCGTTCTCACCGACCCGCTTGACCTGCCAGGCCGCAGCGTTGCCGAGCGGCGCCAGCACGCGATCGACAACCCCGAGGTCAACCGGCTCCGGCAACTGCTCTGCTACGAACCCCGCGGCCACGCCGACATGTACGGCGGGTTCATCACGCCGCCCGACGATGACGGCGCGCACTTCGGCGTGCTGTTCTGGCACAAGGACGGGTTCTCCACCGCCTGCGGGCACGGCACGATCGCGCTCGGCGTCTGGGCCGTCCAGTCCGGCCGGGTCGAGCCGAGCGCTACCGGAGCCACCGAGGTCGTCATCGACGTGCCGTCTGGCCGGGTTCTCGCGCGAGTCCACTCGGCTGGCCAGCGGGTCACCGGCGTGGACTTCATCAACGTGCCGAGCTACGTCACAGCCACGGATGTACACGTTCCCGTCCTGAAAAAAACGACGGCGGTGACGCTCGCGTTCGGCGGTGCGTTCTATGCGATCGTCGATGCCGCCGGTCTTGGCTTGCGGGTCACGCCGGCGCACCTGCCTGACCTCATCGCGGCGGGCCGGGAGATCCGGCGGCGGCTTGACGACTCGCCGCACGTCCAGCACACCGCCGATCCGCGGCTCAGCGGCGTGTACGGCACGATCCTGTTCGAGGACCTCGGCCTGGACGCCGACGGGAACCTGCTCCAGCGCAACGTGACGATCTTCGCCGACGGCGAGGTGGATCGGTCCCCCTGCGGGTCAGGCACCTGCGCACGGCTGGCAGCGCTGCATGCCGCTGGCCAGCTCGGCGCAGGCCAGGGCCTGACGCACGAGTCGATCGTCGGCAGCCGGTTCCGGGCGCGGGTGCTTGACACCGTCAGCGTAGATCACCGGCCGGCCGTGATCCCGCAGGTCACCGGGAATGCCTACAAGACAGCCGAGCACGTCTTCACCGTCGACCCAGATGACGATCTGACGCCCGGCTTCGTGCTGCGCTGAAGAGGAGATCAGGATGACCGATGCCGCCCGCCTGACAGCGCCGTTTGGCTGGGAGCAGCATTGCTGCCTGCCGCTGAAGGCAGACTGCGACATCGCGCCGCTGGACAGGTACCGGCAGGTCGGCGTGGACTACGTGTCGGTCAACGTCGGCTTCGGGCCGCACGGCATCGAGCAGACCATGCGAGTGCTCAGCTCGTGGCGCCGCCAGGTGCTGCGCGCGCCCGACTCCTTCCAGCTCGTCGGGTCGCCCGATGACCTTACGGCGGCTCAGCAGGCGGGGCGGCTCGTGGTCGCCTTCGACCTCGAGGACACCAATCCGCTTGGCGGCGAGGTCGCGATGGTGCAGACCTACTACGACCTCGGCGTGCGGTCGATGCTGTTCACCTACAACGGGGAGAACCTGGCCGGCTTCGGCTGCCACGCGGCCAGGGACGACGGGCTCACCGCGTTCGGCCGCGATGTGCTGGCCGAGATGAACCGGGTCGGCATGATGGTCGACGTCTCGCACTGCGGATACCGGACGTCGATGGACGCCATCGAGCGGTCGTCGGCTCCGGTGATCTTCAGCCACTCGGCGATGCGCGGCGTCTGGGAGCACGACCGGAACATCCGCGACGACCAGGTCCGCGCCTGCGCGGCCACCGGCGGCGTCATCGGCATCAACGGGGTCGGCATCTTCCTCGGCGACAACGACGCCAGCCCCGGCGCGATGGCGCGGCACATCGACTACGCCGTGCAGCTTGCCGGTCCCGAGCATGTCGGCATCGGCACCGACTTCGTCTTCGACAATGACGACCTGAGCCAGGAACTGTCGAACACTGAGCTGTTCCCCGCGGCCTACCGCCAGTGGGACAGCTACCAGTTCCTCCCGCCCGAGCAGCTTCCCGCGGTGGAGGCGGAGCTTGCCGGGCTCGGTTATCCGGCGGGCGACATCGCCGCGATCATGGGCGGTAACTTCCTGCGGGTGGCGAAGGCAGTCTGGAAGGCGGCCGCCTGATCTATCACTCCGGTC
This sequence comes from Streptosporangiaceae bacterium, assembly GCA_030039155.1. Classification (GTDB taxonomy): domain Bacteria; phylum Actinomycetota; class Actinomycetes; order Streptosporangiales; family Streptosporangiaceae; genus JOPF074. Next base: position 4,973 of record JASHQL010000184.1, read on the forward strand.
ACTTCGGTTCACTTCGGTCAGTCCGGCAGGAGGTGCAGTTGCAGGTGGGATGGGTGGTCGGGGTCGTGGTAGACCGACTGCCTGGCTTTGACGGGGTCACCCGGCTGGCCGCCCAGGTTGGCGTTGCGGTCGAACCTGGGGAAGTCGGCCGACGAAATGTCCACCCGCAGCCGGTGCCCGGCCCTGAACCGGTTCGCGGTCGCCCACATGTCGATCTCCAGCCGGTACACCTTTGCTGGCTCAAGCAAGCTCGGTTCCCCGGCCAGATCGCGGTACCGCGCCCGCAGCGCGCCTGACTGCAGCTGGATCGCCCGCCCGTCAGGGAACACATCCGACAGCCGCGCGACGAAATCGGTGTCCACAGCGCTGGAACTGGCATACAGCACCATCCGCAGCGGCCCGGCCACATCCAGATCCGCCTCCAGCGGCGCCGTGGTGTAGGTGAGCACATCGGGCCGCTGCTGCACCCCGCTGACATCCACGCTGCCCGGCGGATACACGTACGACACGATGCTGCCACCGATCGTCGGCGTCGGGTCAGCCGGATCGTAGGTGTAAGTGTCCGGGTCGGCCGGCTGCTGTGGCTCGTGGCAGGTCAGCGTCCCGCCAGCGCCCAGGTAGAACCTGGCCGGCGCGGTCTCGGCGACCGGCCACGAATCAGCAGCCCGCCACTCGTTCGCGCCCATCAGGTAATAGATCACCCGCGGCCACGACTCCAGCTCGCCGTCACG
>JASHQL010000185.1 GCA_030039155.1 Streptosporangiaceae bacterium
AGCCGAGCGTCGCCGAGTACGTGCGGCTGCGCCGCGCGGCCGGCGTCAGCTGGCGCGAGCTGGCCGCCGAGTCGGGCCAGCCGCAGTCCTGGCTGCGCCGGCAGGCCGGCTGCTAGCAGGTTCATGGCGGGTCCCGGCCGTCGGCGGTAGCCGCCGCGCAGCGCGCGGCACTGCCGGCTGCCGGCTGCCGAGTGCCCCGGGTGGGACTCGAACCCACACTGCACGGTGTTTGAGACCGCGGACTCTGCCAAATTGGTCTACCGGGGCTGGCTTTGCACATGCTGGATGACGTGGCCGAACGTTAATCTACCGGCTTTCGATAGGCTCCTGGAGTGAGCAAGACCCCATTTCGCGTGGTGATCGCCGAAGATGAGGCCCTGATCCGGCTCGACCTCAAGGAGATGCTGGAGGAAGACGGCTACGTGGTAGCCGGCGAGGCCGCGGACGGCGGGACCGCGGTCGAGCTGGCCACCGAGCTGCGGCCTGACCTGGTGATCATGGACGTCAAGATGCCTGGCCTTGACGGCATATCCGCGGCCGAGCGGATCGCGGCCGAGCGGATCGCGCCGGTGGTCATCCTGACCGCGTTCTCGCAGCGCGAGCTGGTGCAGCGGGCCAGCGAGGCAGGCGCGATGGCGTACCTGGTCAAGCCGTTCACCAGGGCCGACCTGGTGCCCGCTATCGAGGTCGCGGCCAGCAGGTTCGCCGAGATCGTCGCGCTTGACGGCGAGGCGGCCGGGCTGCGCGACCGGCTGGAGGTCCGCAAGCTGGTCGACCGGGCCAAGGGACGGCTGCAGGATGAGCGCGGCCTGACCGAGGCGGCGGCGTTCCGGTGGATCCAGAAGTCGTCGATGGACCGCAGGATGACCATGCGCGCGGTCGCCGAGGAGGTGCTGACCGCGCAGCCTGCCGAGGGCCAGGCCGAGACCGGTCAGGCACCGCAAGGACCGGCCGCGCCGGACCGCACGGAGCGCGGCTAGCCAGGGATTTCGTGCAAGCGCGCGGGGCCGGACGCACTACCCCCGATGCAGTCCGGCACCCGCCGCTTGGGTCCGCCGGTCGCCTGTGTGCGGTCGACGGTGCTGAGCCGGACGTTCCTTTGGTGCCATGTCAGCCTTCCCCGGGCCGGCACGTTCTCTACTCGGTCACGTCAGACTCTGACCCACCACGGTAGCGACGCGGTGGGCCGCCCGCAAAGACACTCCGATTCCCCTACCGGAATGAGGGAAACGTCCCACCCGCGCGCACCTGCGGCCCGCCCGGCCTGGCGGATCCGCGGGCCGGCCTGAGCCGCCCGCGGGCACCGGAAGCCGGCTATCTGACCGGCTGCCCGGCACCGGGCACCGCATCCCTGAGCAGGCAGCTCAGCCTCGCGGTGCAGACACGTTTGCCCTGCTCGTCGGTGATGACGATGTCGTGGGTGGTGAGCGTCCTGCCGCCATGCGCGAGCGTCGCGACCCCGGTGACCAGGCCGGCCGCGGCGGCCCGGTGATGCGTCGCGTTGATCTCGATGCCGACGGTGAACTTGTCGGGCCCAGCGTGCAGCGCGGAGGCAAGCGAGCCGAGCGTCTCCGCCAGCACGCAGGAGGCGCCGCCGTGCAGCAGGCCGTACGGCTGGGTGTTGCCGGCTACCGGCATGGTGCCGACGACCCGCTCCCTGGACGCCTCCAGGATCTTGATGCCCATCCTGGCGACCAGCGTGTCCTGGCCGGCCCGCTCGAACGCGTCCCTGATCTCCTGCTGGCTGTCGTCAGCCACCGGTACCTCCGTTGATCGCACGGCCTGCGACGAGGGTAGCGGCCGCCTGCCAGCCCCCGGCGGTGCCGGGAGCCGGCCCGGCGGCACGGCAAAACGACGGCGGCGGTGACAGACCCGGCTACTAGGATCTGCACGTGGCGACGAAGCAGGACGCGGGACCAGCGGCCAGCCAGCAGCAAGCCAGCCAGCAGCAAGCCAGCCAGCACGCGGGGCGGCTGCTCCTGCTCGACGGCCATTCGCTGGCCTACCGTGCCTTCTTCGCCCTCCCGGTGGAGAACTTCGCGACCACCACCGGCCAGCCCACCAACGCGGTGTACGGGTTCACGGCCATGCTCATCAACGTGCTCCGCGACGAGCAGCCGACGCACGTGGCCGTCGCGTTCGACCGCGGCGAGCCGACCTTCAGGCATGAGCAGTACGTCGAGTACAAGGCCAACAGGCGGGAGACGCCCGCGGACTTCCGCAGTCAGCTCAGCCTGATCTTCGAGGTGCTCGACGCGCTCGGCGTCCGCAGGCTGTCCAAGGCCGGCTACGAGGCCGACGACCTGATCGCCACGCTCACCGCCGAGGCGACGCCGGACATGAGCGTGCTGATCGTGACCGGCGACCGGGACGCGCTGCAGCTAGTCAGCGACGACGTCACGGTGCTGATGACCAGGCGGGGCATCAGCGAGATGACCAGGTTCACGCCAGCCGCGGTGCTGGAGAAGTACGGCCTGACCCCGGCGCAGTACCCGGACTTCGCCGCGGTCCGCGGCGACCCGAGCGACAACCTGCCGAGCATCCCCGGCGTCGGGGAGAAGACAGCGGCTAAGTGGATCATGGACTTCGGCTCGCTCGGCGCGCTGGTCGACCGGGTCGACGAGGTGAAGGGCAAGGCCGGCGACAAGCTGCGCGAGCACCTGGCCGACGTGCTGCGCAACCGGCAGCTCACCGAGCTGGCCAGGGACGTGCCGCTGGACGTCGGGCCGCAGGACCTGGCGCCCACGCCGTGGGACCGCGAGCAGATCCACCAGCTGTTCGACACCCTGCAGTTCAAGGTGCTGCGTGACCGGCTGTACGCCACGCTGCCGAACGGCATCACCGGGCCGCAGGCGGCGGCGGCCGGGCAGCCGGCCGCGGCGGGCGAGGGCTTCGACGTGGCGGCGGAGCTGCTCGGCCCGGCCGCGGTGGCCGGCTGGATCGCCGAGCACCTCGCGTCGACCGGCCGGGCCGGCCTGGCAGCCAGCGGTGTGTGGGGGCGCGGCACCGGCAGGCTTGACGGAGTCGCGGTCGCGGCGCCGGACGGCGCCGCCTCGTTCCTTGACCCGGTGAATTTGACTGAAGAGGACGAGCGCGCGCTGGCGGCCTGGCTTGCCGACCCGGTACGGCCCAAGGCCATGCACGACGCGAAGGGCCCGATGCACGCGCTGCACGCCCGCGGCCTTGAGCTTGCCGGGCTGACCAGCGACACCGCGCTTGCCGCCTACCTGGCGCTGCCCGGCCAGCGCACCTTCGACCTGGCCGATCTGGCGCTGCGGTACCTGCACAGGGAGCTCACCGGCGATGCGGCCACCGTCACCGGGCAGCTCACCCTTGACGTGCCTGACGAGGCCGACACCGCGAACGCGCTGGCGCAGCGTGCGCAGGCGACCGCGGAGCTGGCCGACGCGCTGGACGTCGACCTCGCCGAGCGCGGCGCCACCGAGCTGCTGGCGGAGGTCGAGCTGCCGCTTGTCGGCGTGCTCGCGCAGATGGAGCGGGCCGGGATCGCGGCCGACACCGAGCACTTCGCCGCGATGTCCGCCGAGCTCGGCGGCGAGGTCAAGGCGGCCGAGCAGGCCGCGTTCGGCATCGTCGGGCACGAGTTCAACCTGGGCTCGCCCAAGCAGCTGCAGGAGGTGCTGTTCGGCGAGCTCGCGCTGCCCAAGACCAAGCGGATCAAGACCGGTTACACCACCGACTCGGAGGCGCTGACCGGCCTGCTCGAGCGGACCGAGCACCCGGTGCTCGAGCACCTGCTCAGGCACCGCGACGTGGCCAGGCTGAAGACGGTCGTGGACTCGCTGATCCCGATGGCCGACACCGACGGCAGGATCCACACCACCTACAACCAGATGATCGCCGCGACCGGGCGGCTGTCGTCGGTCGACCCGAACCTGCAGAACATCCCGATCAGGACCGCCGAGGGCCGCCGGATCAGGCAGGGCTTCGTGGTCGGCAAGGGCTATGAGTGCCTGCTCACCGCCGACTACAGCCAGATCGAGCTGCGGATCATGGCGCACCTGTCCGGCGACCAGGCGCTGGCCGCCGCGTTCAGCTCCGGGCACGACTTCCACGCCGCTACCGCCGGGGTGGTGTTCGGCGTGTCCCCGGCCGAGGTGACGCCCGAGCTGCGCAGCAAGGTCAAGGCGATGAACTACGGGCTGGCCTACGGGCTGTCCGCCTACGGGCTGTCCCAGCAGCTGCGGATCTCCGCCGACGAGGCGCGCGGCTACATGGACGGGTACTTCGAGCAGTTCGGCGGCGTGCGTGACTACCTGCAGGCGGTGGTGGCCAGGGCCAGGATGGACGGCTACACCCAGACCATGATGGGCCGCCGCCGGTACCTGCCCGACCTCACCTCGGACAACAGGCAGCGGCGCGAGATGGCCGAGCGGATGGCGCTGAACGCCCCGATCCAGGGCTCGGCGGCGGACATCATCAAGGTGGCCATGCTGGCCGTGCACGAGCGGCTGCAAGCCGGCCGGCTGCAGTCCAGGATGCTGCTGCAGGTCCATGACGAACTGCTGTTCGAGGTGGCGCCAGGCGAGCTCGATCAGCTCAGGGAGCTGGTCGCTGCCGGGATGACCGGCGCCGCGGACCTGACGGTCCCGCTTGAGGTCTCCATGGGCTCCGGCCGGAGCTGGGCAGATGCAGCTCATTAGGCATGCGAGTGTGACGGCCCCGAGATTGACCGCCCGGCTGGCCTCTCATATGCTGAACGCTGCGCTGTGTTTTGGTGCAGTCCGCCAATGGTCAGGCAGCCCGTTTCGCGATCACAGGCAGGCCGGTGCCAACCCGGCATGCATGATCGTGGGCAGGTGAGGGAAGTTATGCCGGCCAGGCATGAATCGTCACCTTGCCTCCCTTGCCGGACGCGCTTTGGCACGGCGCATGCCTAGCCCTATCAAATGTCCGTATCCGGAGCCCACCTACACATGACGAGCAGCACAGAGGCCACCTCGACCCCCAAGGTAGCGGTCAACGACATCGGTTCCGAGGAGGCCTTCCTCGCCGCGATCGACGAGACCATCAAGTACTTCAACGACGGCGACATTGTCGAAGGCACTGTCGTCAAGGTCGATCGAGACGAGGTTCTGCTCGATATCGGCTACAAGACCGAGGGCGTCATCCCGTCCCGCGAGCTGTCCATCAAGCACGATGTCGACCCGCATGACGTGGTCAAGGCCGGCGAGCACATCGAGGCGCTTGTCCTGCAGAAGGAGGACAAGGAAGGCCGGCTGATCCTGTCCAAGAAGCGCGCGCAGTACGAGCGCGCCTGGGGCACGATCGAGAAGATCAAGGACGAGGACGGCGTGGTCACCGGCACGGTGATCGAGGTGGTCAAGGGCGGCCTGATCCTGGACATCGGGCTGCGCGGCTTCCTGCCGGCCTCGCTGGTGGAGATGCGCAGGGTCCGCGACCTGCAGCCGTACGTCGGCAAGGAGATCGAAGCCAAGATCATCGAGCTGGACAAGAACCGCAACAACGTGGTGCTGTCCCGCCGGGCCTGGCTCGAGCAGACCCAGTCAGAGGTCAGGCAGAACTTCCTGAACACGCTGCAGAAGGGCCAGATCCGCAAGGGCGTGGTCTCTTCCATCGTGAACTTCGGCGCGTTCGTCGACCTGGGCGGCGTGGACGGCCTTGTGCACGTCTCCGAGCTGTCCTGGAAGCACATCGACCACCCTGGCGAGGTCGTGGAGGTCGGCCAGGAGGTCACCGTCGAGGTGCTCGACGTCGACATGGACCGCGAGCGGGTCTCGCTGTCGCTGAAATCGACGCAGGAGGACCCCTGGCAGCAGTTCGCCCGCACCCACCAGATCGGCCAGGTCGTGCCGGGCCGGGTCACCAAGCTGGTGCCGTTCGGCGCGTTCGTCAGGGTCGAGGAGGGCATCGAGGGCCTGGTGCACATCTCCGAGCTTGCCGACCGGCACGTGGAGATCCCCGAGCAGGTCGTGCAGGTCGGCGACGAGATCTTCGTCAAGATCATCGACATCGACCTGGACCGGCGCCGGATCAGCCTGTCGCTCAAGCAGGCGAACGAGGGCGCGACCGGCGAGGTCAGCTCCGAGGACTTCGACCCGACGCTGTACGGCATGCCAGCCGCCTACGACGAGCA
>JASHQL010000186.1 GCA_030039155.1 Streptosporangiaceae bacterium
TCATGCCGACCGGGTCGGCCGTGCGCCTGGTGTGCACCGCGACCGAGTCGCCCTTGTCCTCGATCCAGCTGCCGTCGGCGCCGGCTGCGGCGACCATGGCAGGCAGCTCGGCCTTCGCGCGGACCAGGCCGGGCGGCGGCGGCGCGGCGGTGAAGCGGTCACCGGCCAGCCGCTGGCGGCCGTACAGTCCGAACACGGTGAGACCGGCAAGTCCGGTGACCCCAGCCCGCTCGGCGGCATCGCGCGCCGGGCGGCCGGTGATGATCGCCAGGCCGCCGAGCACCGGGGCGAGCCTGCGCAGCGCCGCACTGGCGGCAGGCAACGCTTCGGCGGCTTCCGGGTCAGGCACGATCGGCGACAGCGTGCCGTCGAAGTCGACGGCGACCACCGCGGTGGCCGGCCTTGCCAGCAGCGCGGCGAGCCCGGCACGGCCGTCCGCGGTCGCCGGAACCGGGAGTGGGGGCATCAGTCCGCAGATCTCATCCGCTGGCGGCGGCTGCGCTGCCGCCGCAGCCTGCCGACGAGCGCAGGGTCGAACTCGGCGGCCTCCGGCTTGTCGATGAGCTCGTTCAGCAGCTGGTAGTACCTGGTCACCGGGATGCCGAACACCTCGAGAATCTCCCGCTCCTTCGCTCCTGGCTGGCGCCACCAGCTGCGCTCGAAGGCAAGGATGCGCAACTGGAGCTCGGACAGTGCGGCCATCCTGCCTCCGTACCGGCCGGGAGGGTGGCCTCAACACTAACCCAGGGGCTAGGCGCGGACGGCGCGGCGACGTACGCTCACTCCTCGTGACCGGCTTTCGCTACCTCAGCTTTCTGACGGACTACGGGCTTGAGGACGGGTTCGTGGCGGCCTGCCACGGAGTGGCGGCGCAGATCGCGCCCGATGCCAGGGTCATCGACATCACGCACCTGGTGCAGCCGGGCGACGTCAGGCGCGGTGCGGCGGTGCTTGCCCAGACGGTGGCGTACCTGCCGCCGTCGGCGCACGTGGCCGTGGTGGATCCGGGCGTCGGCACGACCCGCAGGGCGATCGCCGTGCAGGCCGGCCACAGCGTGCTGGTCGGGCCGGACAACGGCCTGCTGTCCTGGGCCGTGGCCGCGCTCGGCGGCGCGAGCATGGCGGTCCAGCTCACCAACGGCGACCTGTGGCGGCACCCGGTCTCGGCCACGTTCCACGGCAGGGACATCTTCATGCCGGTCGCCGCGCACCTGGCAGCGGGCCTTGAGCTTGCCGAGGCCGGCGACGAGATCGCGGTGGCCGACCTGATGACGCTGCCCGCGCCCACCAGCAGGGTGCACGACGGCGAGGCCGAGGGCGAGGTCATGTCGGTCGACAGGTTCGGCAACGTGCAGCTGTCCATCCCGGCGGCCGAGGTCGGCGTGCTCGGCCTGCGGATCGGCGAGCCACTGATCGTCAGGGCAGGCCGGCGGCAGATGACGGTGCCGTATCTGGAGACGTTCGCGGCCGGCGCGCCAGGCGAGATCGTGGCCTTCACCGACAGCGCGGGCCTGATCTCGCTTGCGGTCAACGCGGGCGACGCTGCCCAGCAACTCGGCCTGCCGCCCGGCGCGCACGTGCGGATCACGCAGGCCCATCCGGGGTGACCGGAAATCGTCCAGATAGCACGTAAATAGCTTGAACGTGGCACAATGCGTGGTACCCCAGTGCGGCCTGGGGGCCGTCTTTGACGCGCACGGAAGGCAAGAACGGCGTGCCACACAGGTTGCCCCGCCCCGTGACGGCTTTGCTGGCCGCTGGGGCAGCAACGCTGTGCACCGTGCTCGCCGCCGCGCCGGCACCGGCAGCGGTAGCTGGCCGGCCGCAGCAGCAGGAGTGGTGGCTGGCCAAGCTCGGCATCAGAGCGGGCTGGCTGGCATCCCGCGGGGCCGGGGTCACCGTCGCGGTGCTCAGCGACGGGGTCGACGCCAGCCAGCCGGACCTGACCCAGTCCGTCACGCAGGGCCCCGATTACACCGGCGCCAGGCAGGCGGGCCCGTACTTCGGCGAGCAGGGCACCCCGATCGCCAGCCTGATCGCCGGGCACGGGCACGGCAGGAGCAAGGCCTTCGGTGAGATCGGCGTGGCGCCGAAGGCGCGCATCCTCTCCGTTCAGGTGACTTTGCCAGGGAACGACCCGCAACTCGGCCCCGATGCCGCCCGCCTCGACGGCTGGATCGCGCAGGGGATCAGGTACGCGGTGCAGCACGGCGCCACGGTCATCGACCTGCCGCTCGACCCGAGCCAGCCAGGCGCCACCGGAACCAGCGCGGCCGCCGCGGCGGCCGGCGGCAGCCCTGCCGAGCGCGCGGCCGTCAGCTATGCGGTCAGCCACAACGTGGTGCTGGTCGGGCCGGCCGGCGACAACGGCTCGAACGGCGACGGGGTCAGCTATCCGGCCGCCTACCCTGGCGTCATCTCGGTCGGCGCGTTCAACTCCGCGTTCATCAAGGCGCCGTTCTCCAACCGGAACGGCTACGTGACGGTCACCGCGGCCGGCGTCGACATGGTCGCCGCGACCTCGACCGGCTACGCCAGCGTGAGCAGCACCAACGCGGCCAGCGCCGTGGTCGCCGGGATCGCGGCGATGATCAGGGCCAGGTTCCCGAGCCTGACCGCCGCCCAGGTCAGGCACGCATTGATCCGCAGCACGGTCTACCGGCCGCGCGGCGGTGCCAGCGACGGCTCCGGCTACGGCACCGTGAACGCGGCACGCGCGCTGGCGCTGGCCGGCCGGATGGTCGCGGCGACCGCGCCGGCCGGGGCGAAGGCGGTGCCCGGCAGGCTGCCGGCCGCACCGTCGGTGGTGCTCAGGCCGGGACTTGGCTCGACGCTGCTGCGTGACCTGGAGATCTCTGCCGCGGTCTTGATCGCGCTGCTGCTGCTCGTCGCCGCCTACGCGGTCACCGGCCGGCGCAAACCGCGCCGGGTCCTGTCCGGCGCCGCCGAGTGGGGCAGGAGCAGGACCGCCCAGCCCAGGTACGCCGACTCCGCGACCGACGCCGACCGGATGCTCGAGTACTTCGCCGCGCCGGTGCGCCAGCCCGCCAACGAGATGGCTCTGCCACCCAGGTCCGGCACGCTGGTCAGGGCCGCCAGCGGGCAGCCGCCGTTCGGCCCGGCCAGCCCGGCCCCAGATGCCGGCGTGCTGGCCGCCGCGCCTG
>JASHQL010000187.1 GCA_030039155.1 Streptosporangiaceae bacterium
GCCGGGGCCGGACCGCCGGCCGGGGCCGGGGCCGGCCCGTCGCGGGGGGGTCCAGGGGGGTAGTCCCCCCGTCCGGCTGCCACCCGGCTACCCGCCGAGGCCGGCGATCGACCAGGCGATGCCGTCCAGGATGTCGTGCTCGCTGGCCACCACCGCGTCAAAGCCGAACGCCTGCAGCACCCGGTCAAGCACCAGCGCGCCCGCGCCGATCACGTCGACCCGGCCAGGATGCATGGAGCCGATGGCGGCACGCTGCTCGCGGGTCTGGCGCAGCAGGCTTTCGGCGACCGCGTGCACGGCCGCGGCCGACAGCCTGGCGTGGTGAGTCAGCTCAGGGTCATAGACCGGCAGGTCGAGCGCGATCGCGGCGACGGTGGTCACCGAGCCGGCCAGGCCGACCAGGGTGCGCGCCTGCCGTACCGGGACCGCCGCGGCGACCGTCGCCAGCGCCGCGTCGATGTCCGCCGTCGCGGCAGCGATCTGCGCCGCCGTGGGCGGATCGGCCTGCAGGTGCCGCTCGGTCAGCCGGACGCAGCCGATGTCGACCGAGATCGCCGCAAGCTGGCCGGTGCCGGCTCCGGCCGGCTCGCCATGGGTGGCAGGCGAGCCGAGCACGAACTCGGTCGAGCCGCCGCCGATGTCGACGACCAGGTACGGCGGGCGCGGCCCGTCAGCGGAGTTCGCGGTGGCGCCTGCCAGCTCGGCGGTAGCGCCGGCGAACGACAGGCTCGCCTCCTCGGCGCCGGTGATCACCTCAGGCAGCACGCCGAGCACCGCCTGCACGCCGCGGCTGAACTCCGCGGCGTTGCTGGCATCCCTGGTGGCGCTGGTGGCTACCATCCGGATCTCGCTGACCTTGGCCAGCCTGATGGCGTCCGCGTACTCGGCGAGCACGCCGAGCGTCCTGGCCAGCGCGGCCGGGGCGAGCATGCCGGTCGCGTCCACGCCCTGGCCGAGCCTGACGATCTCCATCCGGCGCTGCACGTCGGTGAGCTTGCCGCTGGCCGGGTCGACATCGGCGATCAGCAACCGCAGCGAGTTGGTCCCGCAATCGATGGCCGCAACCCGCCGTGTCATGCACGCCTCCTCAGTCCCGCTCCGGTAAGTCCGGCTGCACGCACCGGCCACCATCCCACCAGCGCCCGGCTGCCGCGATCGCTTCCTTGCCGAGCGGGTTCGATCCTGGCACGGCAAGCTCGTGGGCCACCAGAGCGTGCAGGCACTTCACCCGGTCAGGCATGCCGCCGGCGCTGACCTCACTGCCAGGCTCCGCCTGGGCTGCCCCGGCTGCGCCGTCGCCGGGCGGCCGCACCCCGGCCCTGGCGGCAGCCGCACGCCGCAGCTCCAGGTAGCCAAGGTGCGCTGCCAGATAGGAGGCACGAAGCCCGCTGTCGGCGGTGAGCCGCGCGGTCATCTCCCGCATCAGCCCGGCCGCCTCAAGCCTGCTGACGGCCGCGGTGGCACGCGGGCAGGTCAGGTAGTACAAGGTCGGAAACGGCGTGCCGTCCGGCAGCCTCGGCGCGGTCTCCACGACGTCAGGCAGGCCGCACGGGCAGCGGTGCCCGATCGCGGTCACGGCACGCGGCGGCCGGCCAAGCTGACCGGCGACGACGGCGAGGTCGGCCGCCGACGGCGGCTGCGGTCCGGCCGGCTCAGCCGTCATCCTGGCGGCGTCCCGGCCAGGTGCCTGCCGTGCCCTGCGGTCTTCCCGCGGCTGGCAGAGCCGCGCGGCTGCGCTGGCCGGCCGGCCTGCTGCACCGACTGCCACAGCCGTTTGTACCAGGGACTGGCCAGCACCTGGTGCTGCCTGGTGACCTTCTTCTTGCCGGTGCCGACCACCTCGTAGCACCGCTGCGACGGGAAGCACATGTGCAGCTGATCACGCGCCTGCTGCTCGATGTAGCCGGGCGTGTTCAGCGCGGCGCTGCGCGCCTCCAGCCGCTTCAGCCTGACCAGCAGCGCGGCGTGCTGGGCCAGTAGCTGGTCGATCTGGCGGCGCTGCGCGATGTACTCGCGGATCGGGTACGCCAGGCTGAGCGCGATCGCGCACAGCACCACGGCGAGCACGGCAGCGCGCCCGGTGAACTTCGGCCGCGCGGCCCTGGCGGGACGGCCAGGCTGCCGGGAACCCGGCTGCCTGCCGGTCACTGCTCGGCCGGCTCGCCGGCCAGCCAGGCCGAGCGCGGGAACGCCTGGCGGCCGGCATACTCGGCCGCGTCGCCGAGCAGCTCCTCGATCCGCAGCAGCTGGTTGTACTTGGCCACCCGCTCTGACCTGCACGGCGCGCCGCTCTTGAGCTGGCCGCAGTTCATCGCGACGGTGAGGTCGGCGATCGTGGTGTCCTCGGTCTCCCCTGACCGGTGGCTCATCATGCAGCTGAAGCCGCTGCGCTGGGCGAGCGACACCGCCTCGAACGTCTCGGTCAGCGTGCCGATCTGGTTCACCTTCACCAGCAGCGCGTTGGCCGTGTGCTCGGCGATGCCGCGCCTGATCCGCTCGGGGTTGGTCACGAAGATGTCGTCACCGACGATCTGCACCCGGCCGCCGAGCTCGGCGGTGAGCTCGCGCCAGCCGGTCCAGTCCTCCTCGGCCAGCGGGTCCTCGAGCGAGACGATCGGATAGCTGCCAAGCCAGCTTGCGTAGATCTCGGTCATCTGCGCTGCCGACCTGGCCGCCCCCTCGAACTGATAGCCGCCGTCGGCGTAGAAGTTGCTGGCCGCCGAGTCGATCGCGAGCGCGACGTCGCTGCCTGCGGTCAGCCCGGCCTTGCCGATCGCGGTCACGATGAGGTCGAGCGCTGCCTGATTGTGTTCGAGGTCGGGCGCGAACCCGCCCTCGTCGCCGACGCCGGTGTTCAGCCCGTGCTGCTTCAGCACCGCCTTGAGCGCGTGGTAGGTCTCCGAGCCCCACTGCACCGCCTCGCTGAACGTCGCGGCGCCGACCGGGGCGATCATGAACTCCTGGATGTCGACGTTGGTGTCAGCGTGCGCGCCGCCGTTCAGTATGTTCATCGCCGGCACCGGCAGCAGGTGCGCGTTCGGCCCGCCCAGGTACCTGAACAGCGGCAGGTTGGCGGACTCGGCGGCCGCCCTGGCGACGGCCAGGCTGACGCCGACGATGGCGTTGGCGCCGAGCCGCGACTTGTCCGGCGTCCGGTCCAGGTCGATCAGCTCGTGGTCGATCAGCCGCTGGTCGTCGGCGTCATAGCCGAGCAGCTCCGGCTGGATCTCGTCGATGACGCCCTGCACCGCCTTGGTGACGCCCTTGCCGCCGTACTCGGCGCCGCCGTCGCGCAGCTCGACGACCTCGAACACGCCGGTGGACGCGCCGCTCGGCACGGCTGCCCGGCCTAGGCTGCCGTCATCGAGCACGACCTCGACCTCGACTGTCGGGTTCCCGCGCGAGTCGAGAATCTGCCTGGCGAAGATGCCTTCGATGGAGGCCACGGCGCAGCTCCTGCAGCTGATCAGGGGGCAGACGGCTATCAAGGAGCCTAGTAGAGCCGCGCGGGCCGGCCACGCTGGGCACGCCGGGATCTGGCTATCGGCCGGCTTCCCAGGCCCTGACCGCGGCTGCGTACCTGATGGCGGCGGCGCGCAGCTCGAGTTCCGGGTCGAGGCCCGCGGCGGCGGCCTCGGCCACCAGCGCGAACAGCCGGGCGCCCAGGTCGCTCGCCGCACCGGCGCTGAGGTCGGCAAGCTCGGCAGGCGCGCCCGCCCTGCTCGCCCGCCGCTGCAGCTGGGCGGCCAGGCTGAGCGCGGGCTGCGCCATCGGGATGCCGTCGAGCGCCGATACCGGCCCGCCGTCGCCTGCCGCGGCACGCTCGGCCGCCTTGATCGCGTCCCAGTTGGACTTGACCTCGTGCGGCCCCGACACCTGCACGTCGCCGAACACGTGCGGATGCCGCCTGGTCAGTTTGGCCACGATGCCGTCGGCGACGTCGTCGATGGTGTAGCCGGTGCCGTCGGTGCGCTCGGCGGCGACCCTGGCGTGGAACACCACCTGCAGCAGCACGTCGCCGAGTTCGTCGCGGAATGCGGCCTGGTCGGCCGCGGCAAGCGCGTCGAGCGCCTCGTAGGCCTCCTCGAGCAGGTGCGGCGCCAGCGACTCATGAGTCTGCCTGGCATCCCACGGGCAGGCCACCCGCAGCCGGTCCATCACCGCCACCAGGTCGAGCAGCCGCTCGCCTGGCCTGTCCCCGGCACCGCCCGGCCTGTCTCCGGCGCCGCCTGGCCCGTCTCCGGCGCCGGCAGGCGTGTCCGCTAGCACCGGGAACAGGTCAGCACGGCGCCTTCAGCCGCACCGCGGCCGCCTTGGACGCATTCGGCGAAGGCACCGCGGCGGCAAGCTTGGCCGGCGCGAGCACCACACCGAAGGAGTCGTAGTCCCACTCGCCGAACTGCGGGTTCACCTGGATGTCGAGGTCCTTGGCTGCGACGCAGGTGGCGTCGTCCAGCCTGGCGGAGAGCGCATCCTGGCCCTTGGTCGCCGTCGGCGTCCGGCCGCCGTCGAACTTGTTCTTCAGCGCGGCCTCGATGGCCAGCAGCCTGGCGAACCCGCTGAGCAGGTCGGGCGGCAGCGCGCCGTCGGCCGACACATACTCGGCGGCGGTCAGCTTGTCCTGCTTGGCGGCGGTGACCACGAGCTGCCGCTGCGCCTGGACCTGCGCGGGGGTGACCGAGATGCCCTGCCGCGTCGCCAGCTTGTCGTAGATCCGGAACAAGATCAGCCAGGTCAGCACCTGCTGCACCTGCTGTGACTTGGCCCGCTGCGGGTGCAGGTTCTTGGCCGCGTCGGCCTGGTAGGCGGCGTCCAGGTTGGCGACCTCGTTGGTCAGCGTGGCCGCCGAGATCCGGTCCTGGCCGGTGATCGCGGCCGCGCCCATCTTCACCGGCCCGCACGCCGCCACCGTCAGGCCAGCCACCAGCGCGAGCCCTGCAACCTTCATCGAAGTGCGGCGCACGTCGACCTTCCTTCTCATGCTGCGCTGTCGTCCGGTCCGGCCGGCTCGCCAGGGCTGGGCTCCAGGCCACCGAGCACGGATTCTATGAGTTCCTCGCACCAGGTCAGCAGCTCGGTGTCGCGCAGCGGCGGGGCGCCGAACGTCACCGACTTGCCGGTGCCGGCCCGCCCGCCGCCCGACCCTGGTGCCGCGGCTGGCACCGCTTTGGGTACCGGTACGAGCATCGTACGCACGGCCGGCTTGAGCACTGTGTGCGGGTACAGCCGCTGCAGCCTGACCACCCGCGAGTCAGGCAGCTGCACCGGCGAGAACCTGATGTGGTTGCCCTGCACGGTGATGTCGGCCAGGCCCGCCCGCCTGGCCAGCGCGCGCAGCCTGGCCACCGCGAGCAGGTTCTCCACCTGGGCCGGCGGGCTGCCGAACCGGTCGGTCAGCTCGTCTCTGACCGCGGCGATGTCGACCGCCGCGTCGATCGACGCGATCCTGGTATAGGCCTCGAGCCGCAGCCGCTCGCCGGTCACGTAGTCGTGCGGGATGTGCGCGTCCACCGGCAGCTCGATCCTGACCTCGGTGCGCTCGGCCGGCCCGTCGCCGCGCATCTCGCGCACCGCCTCGCCGATCATCTTGACGTACAGGTCGAAGCCGACAGCGGCGATGTGGCCAGACTGCTCGCCGCCGAGCAGGTTGCCGGCCCCGCGGATCTCCAGGTCCTTCATCGCGATGTGCATCCCGGCGCCGGCCCCGGTGTGCTGCTGGATGGTGGCCAGCCGCTCGTGCGCGGT
>JASHQL010000188.1 GCA_030039155.1 Streptosporangiaceae bacterium
AGAAGTTCGTCCGCCGGTCCAACGACTGGGCCATCGTGGGCGTCGCGGTGGTTGACGGCCGGATCGCGCTCGCCAACATGGGCGCGACGCCGCTGCGGGCGACTGCAGCCGAGCGGGCACTGGCGGAAGGCGCGAGTCCGGCGGCCGCTGCCGAGCACGCGGCCGACGGCACCTCGCCTGGGGAGGACATGCACGCGGACCGCGAGTACCGGCAGCACCTGGCCACCGTGCTCACCCGCAGGGCACTCGAGCACCAGCGCTGAGGCCAGGCATGCGGTACGCGATCGCGATCCCCCAGTTCTTCGCTGACGGCGAGTTCGATCCTGAACGGTTCCGCGGCTACCTCAGCAGGGCCGAGGAACTCGGCTTCCACAGCGGCTGGACCCAGGAGGCCGTGCTCGGCACCGGGGCGCAGCTCGCGCCGCTGCAGACGATGGCCTACGCCGCGGCCTGCACGACCAGGCTCAGGCTCGGCTGCGTGGTGCTGGTGACGCCGCTGCACAACCCGGTGCACCTGGCCAAGACCCTGAGCACGCTTGACCAGCTCAGCCGCGGCCGGCTCGAGATCGGCGTCGGCGCGGGCGGGCGGGCCAGGCCGTTCGCCGCGTTCGGCATGCGCCCGGATCGCTACCTCGCCAGGTTCACCGAGGGCCTGGCGCTGATGCAGGCGCTGTGGACGCAGCCCAGGGTGACGTTCGACGGGGAGTTCTGGCAGCTCGCGGACGCGGCCATGGAGCCCAAGCCGGTGCAGAAGCCGCACCCGCCGCTGTGGTTCGGCGCGAACGCCGAGCCCGCCCTGCGGCGCGCGGTGCGCCTCGGCGACGGATTCTTCGGCGCCGGGTCGGCGCCGACTGCCAGCTTCGCCAGGCAGGTTCAAATCGTGCGGCAGGCGCTAGCCGAGGCAGGCAGGGATGCTGGCTCGTTCCCGATCGCGAAGCGGATCTACATCGCGGTCGACGACGACCCGGGCCGGGCACGCGAGCGAATGAACGATGCGATGGCGCGGATCTACGGCAGCCGCATCCCGTCGATCGAGGCCGCGGCGGTGGCCGGCACCGCGGCTGACTGCGTCCGCGAGGTCAGCGCGGTCGCCGCGGCCGGCGCGGAGCTGATCCTGTTCACCACAGTGTTCGACCAGCGCGAGCAGATGGAGCGGCTGGCCGCCGACGTCATGCCGCAGGTGCAGGGCCCATAACCCGGCCAGCCACGGGTAGCGATAGGACTATGAAGCTGAGCCGGCGCCGATCTGGACAAACCGGGCCTGGCGGGCCCGCGGCCGAGCCGCTTGCCGTGCCCGACGAGGAGCTGGCGGCGCAGGTAGCGCGGCTGGCCAGCGAGCTCAGCGAGGCGGAGAGCCCGTCGTTGCGGCACAAGCTGGCCGCGGCGATCCCTGAGCTGGCAAGGCCGCGCCAGCGGACCGGCCGGCCGGCCGGCGAGTCAGCCGCGGCGCCGTCCGCCGCACCAGGAGCTGGGCAGCAGCAGGCGGATCTGGCCCGCAGCGCGAGGGGGCACCGCCTGCACTCGATGCGCCGGGCAAGCGGCGAGCGGATCCAGTCGGCCAGCCGGGCCAGCGCCAGGCGGATCCAGTCCGCGAGCCAGGCAAGCAACCAGCGGATCCAGTCGGCGCGCAAGGCAAGCGGCGAGCGCTTCCAGTCGGCCGGCCAGGCCGGCGCCAGGCGGATCCAGTCCGCGAGCCAGGCAAGCTGGAAAGGTCTGCAGGCCGGCGGCCAGGCAAGCTGGAAGGGACTGCAGGCGACCGGCCGGGTCAGTGCCCGCGGCGTGACCGCCAGCGGCCGGTGGCTGGCCGGCCAGGTGATCACGATGGCGCCGCGGATCCCGATCAGGAATCTCGAGACGCTGCGGGCGCAGCATCCCGGCAAGTCGGCCGAGCAGATTGCCGGCTCGCTCATCGACGGCGCCGCGCGGGCGGCGGCTGGCATCGGGGTGACGGTCGGCGCCGCGGTGGCCGTCCCGTTCGTGCCGACGGCGCCGATGGAACTGGGCGTGGAGACGCTTGCGCTCGCCGCCGTCGAGATCAAGCTGATCGCCGAACTGCACGAGGTCTACGGCATGCGGGCGAGCGGTTCGCCGGCCGAGCGGATGGTGGCCTACCTCGGATCCTGGGCGCACAAGCGCGGCCTGTCGCTGGCGCCTGGCGGCGTCACGGTGGCAATCTCCGAGCCGCTGCGACGGCAGATCGAGCGCAGGCTGGCGGCCAAGGCCGGCCGCAGCGTGCTGTCGCTCGCGCCGCTGCTGGCCGGGGCCGCGGCCGGCGGCATGCTGAACCAGCGGGAGACGCGCAAGCTCGGCAACAAGATCAGGGACGACCTGCGCAGGCAAGCACCGCTGCTGACGCTCGGCCCCGGCCAGCGCTGACCGGCCGCTGATCGCCCGGCACCCCGGCGAACCTGGCCCGATCACCCGGCATCACCGGCAGCCCCGGCAGCGCCGCAAGGTCGGCGAGGGTAGCGGGCTGACGGGTTCTGTCATCCACCAGCGGCCCGCGAGCGTCGATGAGTGAGCAAAAGGAACGGTCCGAGTGCGGCGGATGCCGCGCCGGGCACCCGTCCCGCCGGTGATTGGAGACCTGCGATGACCGCAAGGCTTTCGGTACGCTCGCTCGGCAGCCGGGGTAGCTCCCTGATCGCGGCCTCCGTTGCGGCCTGCGGCCTGCTGACTGTGCTGGCACCCGCCGGGCAGGCTGCCGCCAGCCCGGCCCTGGTCCCCGGCTGGGCCATGCAGTCCCCGGCGACAAGCCCGTCGGCCAGGTTCGAGGCGCCGGCCGCCTACGACGCGGCCACCGGCGACGTGCTGCTGTTCGGCGGCCAGGTCGGCAACAAGGTACGCGCCGACACCTGGACCTGGAACGGGTCCACCTGGACCAGGCTGCACCCGAAGGCCAGCCCGCCAGCGCGGTCGACGGCGGCGATGGCCTACGACACGGCTACCGGCCAGGTCGTCATGTTCGGCGGGTTCGCCGGCGGGCACCGTGGCTTCAACGACACCTGGACCTGGAACGGCACCAACTGGACGAAAAAGCACCCGGCGCACAGCCCGTCGGTTCGCGACGGCTCGGCGATTGCCTACGACGCCAAGACCGGCGAGGTCGTGCTGTTCGGCGGGACGACGCCGCGTGATCATGCGCTCAGCGACACCTGGACCTGGAACGGGTCGACCTGGACCAGGCGGCACCCGAAGGTCAGCCCGCCAGCCCGCGTCGGGGCGACGCTGGCCTACGACCCGGCCACCGGGAACGCGGTCCTGTTCGGCGGGCTCGGGTCTCGCGGCCGTCCGCTCAGGGACACCTGGACCTGGAACGGGTCGACCTGGACCAAGAAGCAGCCGGGCACCAGCCCGCCCGCCAGGGTCGGGGCCTCGATGGCCTATAACGCCTCGGGCGGCAACGTGGTGCTGTTCGGCGGGCTCGGGTCGAGCGGGCCGCTTGCAGACACCTGGACGTGGAACGGGTCGAACTGGACCAAGCAGCAGCCGAGCAGCAGCCCTGAGGCTCGCTACGGCGCGTCGATGGCCTATGACGCCTCGGCAGGCAACGTGGTGCTGTTCGGCGGCTGGAGCACCAGCGCCTACTACAACGACACCTGGATCTGGGGCTAGCCCGCCCGGCCGGTGCCGCCAGATCATGGCGGGCCGATCAGATCCCAGTTGTTGCCCGCGATGTCGGCGAACACCGCGACGCGGCCGTACGGTTCGGTGCGCGGCGGGCGGACGAACTCGATGCCCGCTGCCGACATCCGGGCGCAGGCCGCGTCGAAGTCGTCGACCTGCAGGAAAAAGCCAACCCGGCCGGCCACCTGATGCCCCACCACCGCCGTCTGCTGGTCGCCGTCGGCCAGCGCGAGCAGCACGCCGGTGACCGCGCCGGGCGGCCGGACCACCACCCAGCGCTTGGCCCGCCCGTCATTGGTCAGCGCAGGCGAGTCCTCGGCAAGTTCAAAGCCGAGCCCGTCAACGAAGAAGCTGATCGCCTGGTCGTAGTCGTGCACGACGACCGTGACAAGTCCCAGATGCACCAGTCCGAGGGTAGGCGACCGGCCGAGGAAAGCGGGACTGCAGGACCGCCAGGAGTCACGCCGTGCGCTGGGCGACGAAGGCCAGGTGGTCGTGCACCGACCTGACCGCTGCCGATCCTTCGCCGACCGCGGAGGCAACCCGCTTCATCGACCCGGAGCGGAGGTCACCCACGGCGAACAGGCCTGGGCAGCTTGTCTCGAACGGAAGCGGATCGCGCCCGAGCACTTCCCACTGCCGGTCGAGATCCTCCGCGGTGAGCGCGCGGTCGGTGAGCACGAAGCCGCGGCTGTCCATGGCCGCCTTGCCGCACAGCCACCTTGACTGCGGATCGGCGCCGATGAACGAGAACAGGGCCGCGCAGGGCAGCGTCGTTTCGCCGGACGGCCCGGCCAGCCGCAGCGCGGTCAGGATCTCGCCGCCCTCGAGGCCGACGACCTGGGTCTGGCTCAGGATCGTGATGTGCGGGTGGCCTTCCAGGCGGTCAATCAGATAGCGCGACATGCTGGCGGTCAGGTCGGGTCCCCTGATCACGACCGTGACCGGGCTGCCCTGGTCGGCCAGGAACACCGCCGCCTGGCCGGCCGAGTTCCCGCCGCCGACGACCACGACAGGGCTGCCGGCGCACAGTCGCGCCTCCAGGTCGGTGGCGGCGTAGTAGACGCCCCTGCTCTCGAACTCGGCGAGCCGGTCGGCCTCGATCCGCCGGTACTGAGCACCGGTAGCGGCGATCACTGCCCGCCCGGCCACCATCGTGCCGTCGGCCAGTTCCAAGGTCAGGTGACCTGCCTCCTCGGTCAGCGCCACCACGGCACACGGCGTGCTCATCTGCGCGCCGAACTTCTCGGCCTGGATGAAGCCGCGGCCGGTCAGGTCTCCACCGGAGATGCCGAGCGGGAAGCCGAAGTAGTTCTCGATCCTGGAGCTGGTGCCGGCCTGGCCGCCCGGCGCCACCATGTCCAGGCCCAGCGTGCGCAGTCCCTCAGACGCCCCGTAGACGGCCGCCGCAAGGCCGGCCGGCCCGCCGCCGACGATCACCAGGTCGAAACAGCGGTCTGGCACCCGCCCGATGGTCAGGCCGAGGAACTCGGCAAGCACGCCGGTGCTCGGGCGGCGCAGCACGGTCCCGGAGGAGATGACGACCGGCAGCTCGGACGGCTCGACGCTGAACTGCCGGAGCAGGTCGTCCACCTGGGCATCCGCGTCCGCATCCAGCCATTCATACGGCAGGTGGCAGCGGGCAAGGAACTCCCGGATCTGCAGTGCCTCGGCCGAGTACCGCGATCCGATCACCCTGGTGGCGACGGCCGCGCCCTGCAGCAGGTCGGAGCGCCTGGCGATGAACGCGGCAAGAATCTTGTCGCTGAGCTCCGGCTGGGTTGCGATGATCCGCCGGAACGCCGCGGCCGGGACGGCAAGCACCTCGCCAGCCTCGGCCACCCTCGCCGACACGAAGACCCGCGAGCCGGTCAGCAGGTTCAGCTCACCGAGGAACCGGCCAGCTCCATGGGAGATGATCAGGCGATCCTCACCGTCGGCGGCGACGGTGATCTCGACAAGGCCGGACAGCACGACGTAGAAGTCGTAGCTAGCGTCGCCCTCGCGGTAGAGATAGTCGCCGGCCTCGACCGGCCGGCGAGTGCCGAGCGGCTCCAGGATTGCCAGCTCCGCCGCGTTGATCGTCGGAGTCTCTTCGGTCATCGCGGTACCCGCCGGTGGCAGTGTCGTTGGGTCTTCACTGGCCAGATGTCTCCTTCGGAAGCTGTCGGGAATGACGGCCAATCAGTCCAGGATCGCAGCAAGCGCACCCGGCTACCTGCGCGGGCGGTTGATCGCGCTGCCGCGGCCGGCGTACCTGGCCGCAGCGGCGTTGGCTGCCGGGCAAAGACCTGAGGCCCGGCCGCACGCGCTGATGTCACAGAGCCGGCAGGTCCAGGCTCCCCGCTCCTTGCCCTGCACCACGGTGGTCATGATCCGGGACAGCAGCGAGTGCAGCGCCTGCCGCTCGGCGGCCGACAGGCCAGCGAGCGCGCCGCCGAGCAGCGCTGCCCTGGCTGCCCCGATGCGCTCGGCCGCCTGGCTGCCTGCCTCGGTCAGCGCAACGGACCTGGAGCGCCCGTCCTCGCCGGTTCCGCGCGTGACCAGCCCGGCGTCGGCCAGCCGGTCGACCAGCCGGACGGCACCAGAGGGCGTCAGGCCGAGCACCAGATGCAGCCGGCCGAGCGTCGGGCGGTCAAGGAAGTGATACATCGCCGACAGCGCGGCGGCGGCCGAGACGGACTGCCCGGCCGCCGCCGCGACCGCCTCGGCGGTCTGATCGGTGATGACCAGGGCGAGTGCGCCAAGCAGGTTGGCCTGGCGGTCCAGTGCTGTCACCCGATCTGGTACCGCAGGGTCAGCGGCATGAACGGGTAGTCGGCGTGCGTGGACACGCTTTCCGCGGTGCCGGTCAGCCCGGCCAGTTCGCCGGTGCCTGAGCCCGTCACCACGTGCGACTCGCCGCGCGCGGCGGTGCCGTCGTAGCTGCCGTGTCCCTGCAGCACGAAGCTTCCCGCGCGCCCGTCAAGCGTGCCGGTGACGGTCATCAGGGTGACATAGCTGCTGGTGCCGTCGGCGCGGTAACACATCAGCGCCTGGAAGGTGCCGGACGCCAGCCCGTCTTGCGGGCCGGACAGCGCCACGTCAGCCCGGCTGAGCTTGGTGCCTTCGGCGAGCTCCAGGTAGGGCTGCTCGTCCCACGACTCGATCTTCAGCTTCGCTTCCAGGACCTTGGCCATCACCTCAATATATGTGTGACTCACTCAAATATCTAGTCATCGGATCCGGTCAGGAATCAAGAAGCAGGCTGGCCTTGGCCGGTCATAGCCTCGGCATGTGGCCCGGCATCAGGCCGGGCCCGAGCGTCGGGAGGCAGTGGCAGCATGCCAGCGAAGAGCGCCAAGACCAGCTCAGCCGGGTTCTCCGCCGAGGAGCTCGCGGCCATGAAGGGGCGCGCAGCGGAGCTGCGTGCCGAGGGGAAGCAGGGCGCCAAGAAGGCCGACGGGCTTGCGGCCTTGCTCGAGAGCATCGCCAAGATGAACCAGCAGGATCGTGCGCTCGCCGAGCGGGTGCACGTGACGGTGACGGCTACCGCTCCTGAGCTGTTGCCGAAGACCTGGTACGGGATGCCGGCGTACAGCAATGCCGACGGCAAGGTCGTGCTGTACTTCAAGAACGCGGCCAAGTTCAAGCAGCGCTACTCGACCCTGGGCTTCGAGGAAGCGGCCAACCTGGACGACGGTGACATCTGGCCGGTGGACTACGCGCTGGTCGACTGGACTCCGGCGGTCGCCAAGAAGGTCGTCGAGCTGGTGCGGGCCGCGGTCTCCTAGCGTGCGCCGGCCATATGCTCTGATCGGGCACGTTCGGCTGATCTGACCGGGAGTCAAGCGGAGTTGGCTGGCCAGGCTGGGGCTGCGGCTCGCGGCGCGCTGATCGCGCCGCCGGATCGCGCTGGCCCGTTGCTGACGATCTCCGGCCTGTCCCGCAGCTTCGGCCAGGCGGCGGTGCTGGCCGGCATCGACGCGTCGGTCGGCTGGGGCGAGGCGGTGGCGGTCACCGGGCCGAACGGCTCAGGCAAGACGACGCTGCTGCGCTGCGTGGCCGGCGCCGACCGGGTGTCATCGGGCACTGTCGAGTTGTGCGGGCGGCCGCTGCGCGAGCACGAGCCCGGCGCCCGCCGCCAGGTGGCGGCGCTGGTCGAGGAGATCGAGTTCTTCGCCGACCTGTCGGTGCACGAGCATCTGGCGCTGCTGATGTGCGCGCATGGCGACGACGCGCCGGACGAGCACGCCGCGGCGCTGCTCGCGGAGGCGGGCCTGGCCAGCGCGGCTGACCAGCTCCCTGTCGGGCTGTCCAGCGGGCAGCGGCGGCGGCTGGCGCTGGCCACCTGCTTTGCCCGGCCGCGGATCTTGCTGCTGCTCGATGAGCCGGAGCAGCGCCTCGACCGCGCCGGGCGCCGCTGGCTGACCGCGCGGCTGCTTGCGGAGAAGGCCGCAGGACACGGCGTGCTGTTCGCCAGCCATGACCGTGGCCTGGTCCGCGCCGTCGCCGACCGGGTGATCGACCTGGCCTGGCCGTCCGCATGAGGCCGGGCAGCGCCAGTGCGATGACCGTGCCCGTCGGGCTGCTCAGGCGCCGGCTTCGGGCAGGCGTGCGTGCCAGGCCGGGCCGGCCGGTGTCTCGGCGGCTCACCGACATCTACGTCTGGGTGCTGGCGGCCGGCGTGTTCACCGCGCTGGCGGCCGGACTGTCCCGGCCGGTGCTGCGGTTGCTCGGCGGGCACGGCCCGGCGCTGCCCGGTGCGCCAGGCAGGCTGTTCGCGGCGGCCGCGGTGGTGTTGCTGCTCGCCGGGCTCGCGCGGGTGCTGGCTGCGGCCGGGCCGGTGACCGCAAGCTCGGCGTTCCGGTTCTGGCTGCTGTCCGCACCGGTGAGCCGGCGTCGCCTGCTGCGCCGCCGCTTCCTGGCCCTGCTGGTCGCGGCCGCTGCCGGGACCGCCGTGCTCGCCGCGATCGTCGCCCATCTGGCGTCGGTAGCGGTGCTCCCGGTGACCGTGCTGGCGGCATTGGCCGCGGTGACCGTGACGGCCGGGTCGGTGTGGGGCCAGGCGTCCGATGCGGCCGAACACCTCGTGCATGCGGCGGGCCGGTCGCTCGGCGCGGTGTCGCTTGTCGGATTCGGGTCGCTGGCCACCGGCGTGGCACGGACCGCGGCGAATCAGGCGCTGCGCGCCCCGCCTGCCGTGGCGGTGGCGCTGCTGGCAGCGCTGGCGGTGGCAGCGGCGGTCTGCTGCTGGCGCGGGTACCTGGCGCTGGCGCGGATCGACGTCGGCGTGCTGCGCCGCGGGCAGGGGCTGTGGACCGCCGGCCAGGCGGCGGTGGTCTCGCTCGATGCGTTCATGCTGGCCGATTTCCTGGCCGAGCAGCGGGCCAGATCGACAGGCCAGGTGCGGTCCGTGCGGCTGGGCGGAAGCTTCCCGCTGGCGCTGGCCAGGTCCGAGTGGACGCGGCTGCGCCGCAGGCCCGCCCTGGCGTTCGGCGCGGCTGCCGCCGCGGTCGTCTGGTGGGGCTGCCGGGCCGTGCTCCCCGCGCCCGCGATCGCCGTGCTGGCGCTGCTCGGCGGTTACCTGCTCGTGCTGCCGCTGGCCGGCACGCTCAAGCAGCTTGCGGCCGGCCCTGGCCTGCGCGCGCAGTTCGCGCCGCAGGACCGCTGGCTGGCACGGGCATCGGCGCTGACCTGCCTGGCGGGCGTTGCGATCTGGACACTGATCACCGTTCCCGGCCTCGCCAGCAGGGCACGCGCGCTGCTCGCGGTCGTACTCGCGGCCGGCGTCACCGCGGCGGCCTGCCGGACCGTGACCAGGCCGCCGGTCGACTACTCGAAGCCGCCGGTGCCGACGGTGTTCGGCGATGTGCCGCTCGACCTGCTCCGCCAGCTGCTGCGCGGCTTCCTGCTGCTCGCCGCGTGCATCGTCCTGGTCCTGCTGATCCGCTGACGATGGGATCGCCAGCTGCGGCCAGCCAACGTCCGTAGCGGCCAGGGCAGCATTGACTATCTTCTATCAAAGTGATATCACTTTAGTAGGTGATCGGGGTGGCCGACGCCACAGCGCACAGGGGGCATCGGAGATGAACGCACCGAACGACGACGCAGCTCCCGGAGGCTTCGGGCAGTGGTGGGCCGCTCCACCGCGATCCGGCCTGCGCCGCCTGATCAACCCGCTGGTGTACCGGCACCTCCGCGTCTTCGGCAGCCTGCATATTGCCGGCGGCCTGATCGCGGCGATCCCGGCCATCATCTGCCTGTCCTACGGCGTCTACGGCTGGGCGGCCTTCTTCCTGGCCATTGCGGCGGCCAACGTCGCTGGCGGTTCCTGGTACCTGAGCATCGCCCGGGCCGAGTCAGCCTGACCGGCTGCGCAGGATCAGGTGCGTGAGCTGGCCGAGCTGCCGGTACGGGTCGGTGGCGCCAAGCCGCTCCTCGACGTCGAGCAGCGCGGCCAGCTCAGCGGGATCGGCCGGCGGCGGCGGGTCGAGTTCCGCCGGGTCGACCGCGATCCGCACGCCGTACCAGCGCTCAAGCAGCAGCCCGTGCGCGGCCGCCGCGGCGGTCAGCCCGCCGAAGTCGTCGGCCCTGGCCGGCGCGCCGATCTCGTTGCGGTAGCGCATGTCGCGCCCTTCGGCCAGCGCACGGTCATGCTCCGCGAAGGCCGCGAGCGCCGCCCGCCAGTCCTGCCTGGCCGCCGGGCGCCACAGCGCTGACGTCGTCGTGCGGGCGGCCAGCGCGAGGAACCCGCCGGGCGCGACATGCGCCGCCAGCTCGGCAACCACCGGCTCGCTCGCCTGCAGGTACATCAGCACTCCGAGCAAAAGCACCACGTCGTACCGCGCGCCGCCGGTCGCCGCGCCGAGGCTGCCCACCGAGCCGGCCCGCAGGGTGACGCGCCGCCGCACCTCGGCCGGCTCGGCGCGCAGCGCGTCAGCGAACGCATCGCGCATGTCCGGATCTGGCTCGACGGCGAGCACCAGGTGGCCCGCCCTGGCCAGCCTGATGGACTGCGTGCCCTGCCCGGCGCCGACGTCGAGCACCCGCGCCGGAGCCGCCGGCAGGTGCCTGCCAAGCTGGCGGGCGATCAGCTCTTGGCGCACCACGTTGCGCACCTGCCCGAGCCCGCCGAGCCAGCCGGGACGGCCGTCGCCGAAGGTGCCGCCGGCGGCTGGCACACCGCCGGCATCGGGCACGTTCACCATCGGCGCAGGCGCACGCTAGAGCCTGGCCAGTTCGCTGGTCAGGTCGTCAAGACCGAGCGAGCCGAGGGAGAGCGCCGCCATGTGCCACGCCTTCAGGTCGAACGGCCTGCCGCTGCGCTCGTGTGCCGCCCGTGCCGCCTCGCGGCCGGCCAGCCAGGCGCGCTCGCCGACCTTGTAGCCGATCGCCTGGCCTGGCGTGCCTAGGTAGCGCACGATCTCGCTGTCGATGAACTCGGCCGGGCGGCCGCTGTGCGCGCCGAAGAACTCCCTGGCCAGCCCGGCCGTCCAGGTCTGCCCGGCGCCGATCGGCGAGTCGGCGGGCACGGCCAGCTCCAGGTGCATGCCGATGTCCACCACGACCCGGATCGCCCGCATGAGCTGAGCGTCAAGGAAACCGAGCCTGGCGCCAGGCGAGGTCAGGTAGCCGAGCTCGTCCATCAGCCGCTCGGCATACAGCGCCCAGCCCTCCATGCAGGCGCTCACCCCGCCCACGCTGGTCTGGTACACCGACAGCCGGTCGGCCACGTACACCCCCTGGGCCAGCTGCAGGTGATGGCCTGGCACGCCCTCGTGGTACCAGGTGCTCAGCAGCGACCAGAGCGGGAACCTGGTCTGGCCGAGCGTCGGCAGCCAGGTCCTGCCCGGCCTGGAAAAGTCCTGCGCCGGTGCGGTGTAGTACGGCGCGGCCGCGCTGCCCGGCGGCGCGATCCGTGCCTCGACCACCTTGACCGGGTCGGCCAGGTCGAAATGGGTCTCGCTCAGGTCGCTGATCGCCTCGTCCATGATCTGCTGCAGCCTGCGCCTGACCTGCTCGACGCCGTCGACCGCCTCGCCGTGCTGGTCAAGATGCCGCATGGCTTGCAGCGGGGTGCTGCCGGCCAGCACCTGGCCGGCCTCGGCCTGCAGCTGCGCCCACAGGTCGGTGTACTGCGACCAGCCCCACTGGTAGGTCTCGGCCAGGTCCAGGGTCGCGCCGCTGAACAGCCTGGCCCACCTGCGGTAGCGCTCAGCGCCGACCCCGTCGGGCGTGCCATCGGCCTGCGGCAGGTACTCGCCGCTCAGCCAGCCGCGCAACTGCGCGGCAGCCTGGCTGGCTGCCGCGGCTGCGGTGTCGAGCGCGGCCCTGACCCCGCCAGGCACCTCGGCGTCGGCGGCGAACACCGCGAACCAGCCCTTGCCGTCGCCGTCGGCCAGCCACTGGCCGAGGGTTTCGATCAGCGCGCGCACCTGCCGCGGCGCGGCGAACAGCCGCCTCCGCGCGCCCTCGGTCAGCGCCGCCCGGTGCCCGGCAAGCGCGGCCGGCACCGCGGCCATCCGGCTGGCGATCATCGTCCAGTCGTCGGCGGTGGCGGTCGGCATCAGCGTGAACACGGACTGCACCTGCTGGCACGCCCCGCCGATGTTGGACAGGTGGCGCAGGTACTCCCCCGCCTCGCTGACCGCGAGCTGCGACGCCAGCCGGTCGCGCAGCAGCCGGGCGCAACGCTGCTCGTGCTCGTCGAGCCGGCCGGCTTCGAGCTCGGCAAGCTGGCCAAGCGTGCCGCGGTGCAGTGCCTCGAGCGCCGCGATCCCGGCCGGCGAGAAGTCCGGCAGCCGGTCGCCGCCGACCGGCAGGCCCAGGTAGGTCGCGGTCACCGGGTCAAGCTCGGCGAGCTTGTGCACGTAGCGATCGGCCAGGTCACGGACCGGCCTGGCGGGCCGGGCAGCCGGGCCGTGGAGGGAGTCTTGCGTCATATCTGGCATACCCCTCATTCTCCACCAAGCAGACTCGGCAGGTCGGCGACCGAGTCGATGACGTGATCCGGGCCGCCGGGCTGCCCGCCGGGCTGCCCGGCGCCAGGCCGGTACTTGCCGGTCCTGACCAGCACGCCGGTAAGCCCGGCCCGCTGCGCGGCGAGCACGTCGCTGGCCAGGTCGTCGCCGACCATCACCGCGGCGGCGGCCGGCACGCCAAGCGCGGCAAGGCCGGCCTCGAAGAACGCGGCCGACGGCTTGCCGGTCACCTCGGCCTGCACACCGCTGGCAAGCTCAAGGCCGGCCAGGAACGCGCCGCCGTCAAGCTGCAGGCCGGCCGAGGTGCGCCAGTACATGTTCCGGTGCATGGCGACCAGCCTGGCGCCGCCGCAGAGCTGGCCGAACGCCCGGTTCAGCGCCTGGTAGCTGAACTCGGGGCCGGCCCCGCCGATGATCACCACGTCGGCGGCCTCGGCACCGTCCCCGGCCAGCCGGACCCCGGCCAGGTCACCGGCCACGTCGCCGCTGCTCAGCAGCGCGCAGCTGGCGCCCGGATAGTGGCTGGCCAGGTACACCGCGGTGATCGCCGGGGCGGTGAGCACGTCGTCCGCGGTGACCGGGAAGCCCGCCCCGGCCAGCGTGCCGGCGATCCAGGACCTAGTCCGCGACGTGGTGTTGGTGAGCAGCGCGACCCTCAGGCCCGCGTCCCGCAGCCAGCGCACGGCAGCCACCGCGCCGGGCAGCGGCCGCCAGGAGACCGTCAGCACGCCGTCGATATCGAGCAGCACCCCGCGGACGCCAGCGAGCATGGCCTCACGTTAGCGATGGCGGGCGCTACCCCGCCGCCCGCCCGCTGCGCTGCCGGCCGTCGCGATCGTTAAGGTCGACTGGTGCGCAGTCGTTCGATTCTGGTAACGGGGGCATCGCGCGGGATCGGCCGCGCCATCGCCGAGGAGTTCGCGCGGGCCGGTGACCGGGTCGCGGTGCACCACCGCGCGTCGCCGGAGCTCGCGGCCGGCCTGGTGCAGGCGCTGCCCGGCACCGGGCATGCGGTCGTGCAGGCCGACCTGGCCGACCCGGCTGCGGTGCGGCAGATGGTCGATGCGGCGGCGGCCGCGCTCGGCGGCATCGACGTGCTGGTGAACAACGCGGCGAACTACACCGCGCACCCGATCACCGAGGTGTCCTACGAGCAGTGGCAGGCGGCCTGGCAGCACACCATCGGGGTCAACCTGATCGGCACCGCGAACGTGACCTGGTGCGCGGTCCGGCACATGATCGCGGCCGGCGGCGGCAGGATCGTGAACGTGTCGTCGCGCGGCGCCTTCCGCGGCGAGCCTGACCAGCCTGCCTACGGCGCCAGCAAGGCCGGCCTGAACGCGCTCGGCCAGTCGCTGGCGCGGGCGCTGGCGCCGCACGGCATCACCGTGATGACGGTCGCGCCCGGCTTCGTGGACACCGACATGGCCGCGACCAAGCTGACCGGCGAGTCCGGCGAGCAGATCAGGGCGCAGAGCCCGCTGAACCGGGTGGCACGCGCCGACGAGATCGCCGCCGCCGTGCTGTACCTGGCCTCGCCGCAGGCCGAGTGGGCGACCGGCGCCATCCTCGACCTGAACGGCGCGTCCTACCTGCGCACCTGACGGGGGCCGCCCGCCAGGGCAGCACTGACACCGAGGGGAGATGGGCACGGTGCAGACCACGGTCATCGCGGTCAGGACCGGCGGCAAGCAGGTCGTGCACGACATCACCGGGCATTGTGCCGGGTTCGCCGGGGCAGCCGCCGCGGGCGGCGACGGGCTGCTGCACGTGTTCGTGCCGCACGCCACCGCCGGGGTCGCGGTGCTCGAGCTTGGCTCGGGCAGCGACGACGACCTGCTCGCGGTGCTGGCCAGGCTGCTGCCGGCCGACGACAGCTGGCGGCACGCGCACGGCTCGCTCGGGCACGGCCGCTCGCACGTGCTGCCGGCCTTCGTGCCGCCGTACGCCACGCTGCCCGTCGTCGGCGGCAGGCTTGCGCTCGGCACCTGGCAGTCGGTCGCACTGGTCGACCTGAACGTGGACAACCCGGACCGGCAGGTCCGGCTGTCCTTCGTCAGCTGACGGCGCAGAAAGAAGGAGTCTCGCGGGGAACCCATGCATTCCCCGCGAGACTCCTCTCCCGACCGCAACCGCCGGTCGACAGGTACCGGCGGCCCGCCTGCGGTCAGGCTGCCGGGCCAGTGCCGAGGGTCACCTCGCTGGTGTGCTGCTGGCCGGCCTGATTCACCCAGCCGACCGCGACCTGGTCGCCAGGGTGGTAGCTGATCAGCGCGGCGCGCAGTGACTGCGACGAGGTCACCGAGTGGCCGCCGACCGAGACGATCACGTCGCCGGCGGCCAGCCCGGCCGCCGCCGCAGGCGTACCCGGCTGCACGCCGGCCAGCTCGGCCCCTGCCACGCTCTGGCCGGTCGTGCCCTCGCTCTCGACCTCCACGCCGAGGAACGCGGTGGACCCGACGTGCACGGTGGCCGAGGCGTCGCCCGCGGTGATCTGGCTGGCGATGCTGAGCGCCCGGTTGATCGGGATCGCGTAGGCACGCTCCTGGGTGGAGACCGCCGAGGTCGCGGCCGCGGTGTCCATGCCGATCACCTTGCCGGTGTCGCTGACCAGCGGCCCGCCTGAGTCACCTGGCTGGATTCCGGCATCGGTCCTGATCATCCCGGTCAGCGCCTCGCTGGTGCCTGCCGACTCATCCGACGCGGTGATCGAGGCGTTGGTGCCGGTCACCCGGCCGTCCGCGACCGAGGGGTAACCGCCGCGCCCGCCGGCGTTGCCGAGCGCGACCACCCGCTGGCCCGCGGCCACGCCGGCCGAGTTGCCCGCGGTGATCGTCCGCAGCCCGGACGCGCCCTGCAGTTGCAGGACGGCGACGTCCTTCGACTCGTCATAGCCGACCACCCTGGCCGTGTACGTCCTGCCGTTGCCGACGTCGGTGACCTTGATCGAGGTGGCACCGTCGATGACGTGATTGTTGGTGAGCACCTCGCCGTTCGAGGTCAGCACCATGCCGGTGCCCGCCGACTCGGCGTCCTGGTAGCCGAGCTGAGACACGATGTCGACCAGCCCCGGCGCCGTCCTTGCCGCGATGGCCGAGTCGCTCAGCACGGTGTCTGAGGTGGTCGAGGTCCGGCCGGCGATGGTGCCGGTCGCGCGCAGGCCCGCCATTCCGGCAGCGCCTGCGGCAAATGCCAGCACGGCCACCGCGATGAGGGCCGGCCGCACCCGGTGCCGCTTGCGGCGAGGCGGCTGCAGTCCTGGCGGCAGCGGCATCGTCCACTGGGTCTGCCCGTAGGCCGGCGGCCCCCCGTATGGCCAGTCCTGCCCCTGCTGCGTGCCGGTCGGCGTGCTCATCGGCCGATCCCTTCTCTTCCCCGCACTGCTTTCACTC
The DNA here is from genome assembly GCA_030039155.1 of Streptosporangiaceae bacterium. Lineage (GTDB taxonomy): Bacteria > Actinomycetota > Actinomycetes > Streptosporangiales > Streptosporangiaceae > JOPF074. Next base: position 15,983 of record JASHQL010000188.1, read on the forward strand.
CTTGACAATCGCCGACGAAGCTGGAGGGAGACCCAGACGGATAGCTGAAAGTCCGCTGACCAGATGGCCGAACCTGAGGGTTTGCTGAACGTCCGCTCACCGGCTCACCCGGCGCGTCGCGAATGATCATGCGGTGCTTACCGATAGTCCGCTATTGCGCTATGTCCGCGACAGGAGAACCACTCCTACGACAACCGGCTCGGCATGCTCGGCCGGGCGGGCGCCGACGGGTTCCGGCTCGGCTTCGACGGGCTGCCGCTGAACACCAACCCGGACGCCGACGGCGACCTCCAGCACGCGTTCCACATGCCGACCACCTGCCAGAACGACAAGCCGAGCCAGGAGTGGACGCAGAGCTGATCCCCGGCCCGGCCTGGGCCAGCACGCTGCTGGTCTGGACGTACGACGAGCACGGCGGCTCCTACGACCACGTGCCGCCGCCGCCGGCGCTGGCGCCCGACGACATTCCGCCGGACGTCAGCGCGATCAGCAGACGTCTCGCACCAGGTCATGGACCACACCAGCATCTGCGCGCTGATCGAGGCGAAATGGAACCTGCCAGCGATGACCTACCGGGACGCCAACGCCAGCAACATCCTGGACATGATCGACTTGCGCCTGCC
>JASHQL010000189.1 GCA_030039155.1 Streptosporangiaceae bacterium
CGCCGCGCGTCCGCGTCGGCGAGCTGGTTGAACCTGGCCAGGTCCTGGCCGGTACCGTCCACCACGCAAGGGTGGAGCCCAGGCAGCCGTTCTGGCAAGCGACCGCGCCAGCGCCCGGCCGTAGACTCTGCTGAAAGCTCGCCGGAGGTGACCATGCCAGTACGTCGCGGAACCCCCCATGTGCTTGCCGTCGCGCGCGGTGACGAGCCCGCCGACCTGCTGCTCACCGGCGGGCGGGTGTTCATCGCCGGCACCAGGGAGTGGCTGGACACCGACCTGGCCATCGTCGACGGGGTGATCGCAGGCTTCGGAACGCGGGAGGCCAGGCAGGTCGTCGACGTGGCCGGGGCCGCGCTGACGCCAGGCTTCGTCGACGCGCACATGCACCTGGAGTCGACCAAGCTGTGGGTCGACGAGTTCGTCAGGTCGGTGCTGCCGCTCGGTACCACCGCCGTGGCCGCAGACCCGCACGAGCTGGCCAACGTCTTCGGCGTGCGGGGCGTCGCGGCGCTCGCGCAGGCGGCGGCCGCGCTGCCGTTCACCTTCGGCATCTGCGCGTCCAGCTGCGTGCCCGCCTCGGCCTTCGAGAGCCCCGGTGCCGAGCTGCACGCCGAGCAGGTCAGCGAGCTGCTGTCGGAGCACGGCGCGATCGGCGTGGCCGAGGTGATGAACTATCCGGGCGTGGTGGCGGGCGATGCCGAGCTGCTCGCCAAGATCGCTGCGGCCGGCCACCTGCGGGTGGACGGGCACGCGCCCGAGCTGACCGGGCCGGCCCTCGACGCCTACCTGGCCGCCGGGGTCGAGTCGGACCACGAGTGCACGATGCTGGCCGAGGCCGAGGAGAAGCGCCGCAAGGGCATGTGGATCTTCGTGCGGCAGGGCTCGGCGAGCCGGAACCTGGCCGACCTGATCCCCACCGTGCTGCGGCACGGCACCGAGCGGATCGCGCTGTGCAGCGACGACCGCGAGCCGGACACCATCCTGACCGACGGCCACGTCAACGACTGCGTCCGGCTCGCGGTGAGCTGCGGGGTGCGCGTGGAGGACGCGCTGGTGCTGGCCACCTCGAACCCCGCGCAGTACCACAACCTGCACCACCTTGGCTGGCTCGCGCCCGGCTACCAGGCGGACGTGCTGTGCTTCGACTCGCTGGAGCTGATGCGCCCGGCCAGCGTGTACCAGGCGGGCAGGCTGGTCGCCGAGCACGGGCAGGCCGTGCCAGGCGCGGTGCCGGACGCGCCTGCGCCGGCCTGGATGCGCGGCTCGGTGCACCTGGCCGGGCTGCCGGGCGCCGGGGCATTCCAGCTGGCACCGCCGGCCGGCGGGCTGGCCAGGGTGATCGGCATCGACCCGGACACGCTGACCACCAGGCACCTGGTCCTTGACGTGCGCGCCGACGGAGCCGGCCTGGCCAGGATCGCGGTGGCCGAGCGGCACCGCGGCACCGGCCGGATCGGCCTTGGTTACGTGCGCGGGTTCGGCCTGGCGCGCGGCGCGATCGCCTCCACGGTCGCGCACGACGCGCACAACTGCATGCTGGTCGGCGAACTCGGCCCGGCAGGCCCTGCCGACATGGCCGTCGCGCTGGCCCGGCTGGCCGAGCTCGGCGGCGGCCAGGTAGCGGTGCTGGACGGCGAGGTCCTCGCCGAGGTGCCGCTGCCGATCGGCGGGCTGATGAGCGACCAGCCGGCCACCGCGGTGGCGGCGGCCGTGGAGCACCTGGAGCAGGTCGCGGCGGCCAGGCTCGGCGTCACCATCGGCACGCCGTTCATGCACCTGAGCTTCCTCGGCCTGTCGGTGATCCCCGAGCTGCGGATCACCGACCTCGGCCTGGTGGACGTGCAGAAGTTCGAGCTGACCAGCCTGGCGGCCGGGTGACGGCCTAACCGGCCGGGACCGGGGTGACCTCGCCCTCCTTGGTCACCGCGTTGCGGGCCAGCAGGTAGTAGAGCAGGCCGCCGACGAACAGCCCGATGAACACGCTGAAGTCGGAGCCGTCGTTCCGGCTGGACAGCGGGCCGGTGGAGGCCAGCGTGCCGCCGCTCGACGCGTTCAGCCACAGGTAGGCGCAGACGCCGCCGACGACCTGCGCGATGATGGCCGGCCAGTGAATGCCGCCGTTGCGGTAGTACCGGCCGCCGCGCTCGTCGAGCAGGGCGTCATGGTCGTACCGGTTCCGGCGCAGCCAGCAGTCCACCAGGAAGATCGCGCACCACGGGCCAAGCCACAGGATGATGTACAGCAGGAAGCCGGTGAGCAGGCCGAAGAAGTCGCTGGAGAAGATCGCGTAGGCGGCGAAGGCCGCGCAGACCACGGTGTCGATCGCCACGCACTGCAGCCGGTGCAGCCGCGGGATGATGCTCTGCAGGGTGACCCCTGACGAGTACAGGTCGATGGTGTTGATCGAGAACAGCTGGATGATCGCGAAGATCAGGAACGGCACCACGAACCAGGTCTGGAAGCCGGAGATCAGGCCGGTCGGCGAGTCCGCGGCGGCTGGCACCGCGGTGCCCACGGCCGCGCCGAGGATCTCGAGCAGCGCGGACGGGATGGCCGCGCCGAGCGCCACCGCGATCACGATCCGCTTGCTGCTGGTGTTGGCCGCCAGGTACCGCGAGTAGTCGTTGCCGTTCTCGGTCCAGCCGAGCCCGCCTGCCGAGATCACCAGGGCCAGGAAGACCAGCAGCATGCCCCAGCCCGCGCCGTGCGCGACGTTGTGCAGGTTGGCCTTGCCTGCGGTCAGCACGGCCAGCCAGACGAACAGCACCACGAACGGGATCGCCAGCCAGCGCAGCACCTTGAGCACGGCGGCGTGCCCGAGCGTCGGCAGCACCGCCTGGATGCCAACGGCCACGATGATCAAGATGATCTTGGCGGCGGTGCCCGCGGTGAACCCGGCCTTGGACATCAGCACGATGCCAGCGAACACGATGAACGCGATGCCCTCGATCTCGAAGCCGACCTGGGTGACCCAGTTGAAGAACGACGGCAGCTTGTTGCCGCGCGGGCCGAACGGCGCCCGGCTGATCGCGAACGCCGTGGTGCCCGCCTTCGGGCCCTGCGTGCTGGCCAGGCCGGTCAGCACGTAGGACACGTTGCCGACCAGGATGATCAGCAGGGCCTGGGCGAAGGACAGCCCGAGGAACACCACCGCGATCGCGCCGTAGTAGACAAACTCGACATTCCACACCGCGCCGGCCCACATCCAGAACAACCCGCTGGGCTTGCCCCAGCGATCGTCGTGCGGCACGTGCTCGATACCGCGCCGCTCGACCGCGGTCACCGACGGCGCCGCGCCGCCGTCAAGGATTCCTGCGTCGCCGCTGCTCGTCATCTGCGGGGCCCTTCTGGTAGCCGGAGATCACTTGCGTGCGGACACTACTATGGCGCATACGCGGATGGAAGATCCCAAGCCGCGCCGTGGCCGCCGGGCAGGCTCAGTTGACCCGGCGCTGGTAGCCCTCCCAGTAGGGCGCCCGCAGCCGGAACTTCTGCAGCTTGCCGGTCGCGGTCCTGGGCAAGCCATCGCGCACCTCGACCGACGAGGGGCACTTGAAGTGCGCAAGCCGTTCCCGGCAAAACGCGATGAGGTCGCCGTCGGTCACGTCCGCTCCGTCCCGCAGCACGACGAGCGCCTTGACGGTCTCGCCCCACTTCTGGTCGGGCACGCCGATCACCGCGACCTCGGCGACGGCGGGGTGCTGGTAGAGGCAGTCCTCGACCTCGACGGAGCTGATGTTCTCGCCGCCGGAGATGATCACGTCCTTCTTCCTGTCCGAGATCACCAGGTAGTCGCCGGCCTCGACGTGGCCCTTGTCGCCGGTGTGGAACCAGCCGCCGGCCAGCGCGGCGGCTGACTCATCGCCCTGCTGCCAGTACCCCTCGAACACCACGTTCGACCTGGCCAGCACCTCGCCGTCCGCGCCGGTTCTGAGCTGCACGCCGACCGCGGGCACGCCGGCCCGCGACTGCAGCTTCGCCCGCTCGGCGGCCGGGATGCCGTCCCACTCGGCCGGCGCCCGGTTGATGGTGAGCAGCGGCGCGGTCTCGGTCAGCCCGTAGATCTGGATGAACTCCCAGCCAAGCTCGGTCTCGATCCGCTCGATGGTCTTCGACGGCGGCGGCGCGCCGGCCACCACGATGCGCAGCCGGCCGGCGCCGGGGATCGGCTGCCCGGCCTCCCTGCGCAACTCGGCTGCGCTGAGGATCGCGGCCACCACGGCGGGCGCGCCGCACATCAGCGTGACGCCGTAGCCGTCGATCCTGCGCAGGATCTCCGCGCCGTCCACCTTGCGCTGCACGACCTGCGGCACGCCCATCGCGGTCACCGCGTACGGCATCCCCCAGCCGTTGCAGTGGAACATCGGCAGCGTGTGCAGGTAGACATCGCGATCGGAAACGGCGGTATGCCAGCCGAATGTCGCCGCGTTCAGCCAGCAGTTGCGATGGGTGAGCTGGACGCCCTTGGGCCTGGCCGTGGTGCCGCTCGTGTAGTTGATGCTGGCGGTCGCGTCCTCGTCGCCAGGCCAGGCGGCCGGCTCGCTGCCCGGCGCCGCCTCGGCGAACAGCTCGGCATCGGCGACCCCGTCCAGCACGATCTTGTGCTTGGCGGGCACGTCGTGCAGCGCGTCCGCGGACTCGGGGTCCACCAGCAGCACCGACGCGCCCGAGTGGTCCACGATGTAGCGGATCTCGTCGGCGTTGAGCCGGTAGTTCACCGGGACCAGGATGCGGCCGTAGCCGCTGACCCCGAAGAACGAGATCATGAACCTGGCCGCGTTCGGGCTGACGATTGCCACCCGTTCGCCGTGCGCCACGCCCAGCTCGTCGAGCGCGATCGCCATGCCACGGGCGCGGCTTTCCAGCTCCCGGTAGCTGACCGTGCCGAGCGAGCCCGGCGTGCCCGGCTCGTCGAACACGGCGGGACGGCCGCCGTAGACGGCCGCCCCGCGCCGCAGGAAGTCACCGACCGTGAGCGCTACCTTCATCTGCGACCTCCTCGCGCGACGCTGGCCTCTCTGTCTTCATATCAGCCCGCCGGGTTCAGCTGCGCGGCGAAGACCGGGCGCGACTGCGGGGTAGCGTCTGGTGCCAGGCGTTTGCGGACCTCGGCACGTCGGTCGTCCGGGTACTTCAGCACCATCACCAGCGGGATCCCGGCGGTGGCCAGGAAGAACACCGCGCCAAGCGGGATGTTCAGCCAGAACCAGCTCATCAGTCTCAGCTCCTTGCTGACGTCGTTGCGGGCGAGCGGTTCGCCCGGCGATGTCAGTCAGGATCGGCCGGCCGGCTCAGCGAGGGCTGCGGCGTGCTTCTGGCCGGCCTCTGTGTGCCGTGGCCCGCCTCTGTGTGTCGTGGCCGGCGGCTAGCCGGCCGCGGGCGGGGTACGCCAGCCACGCGGTGGCCTGGGCGCGAACCGCCACGGGCCGCGCCGCTCCGCGGCGGCCACCGCGAGTTCCTCGTCGGGATCTGCGCTGTCCCGCAGCCAGGCGGCCATGCTGGCGTACACCACCGGGGGGAAGCTCAGCGCCGGGATCAGCCACATGACGCCGGCCGCGATCTGCTGGTCTGCCGCGGTGCTCAGGCCGTGCCCGGCGTGGTGGGCGTAGGCGGCGAAGTACCCGCCGTGCGAGAAGGCCATGATGTAGGCGAGTATCCAGATCGTCCACATGGCGACAGCGGCGAAGGCGCCGCGCAGCGGGCGGCTGATCCTGGGCAGCATCGGCGGCGAATCCACCAGTTCCAGCCACAGCCCGCAGCCGGCCGGCACCAGGGTCACCACCTCGGCGAGCACCAGGATCGGGTGCCTGGCCAGCGCGTCCACCACGGCCGGCAGCCGCCAGAAGATCAACGCGGCGATGAACAGGCCCAGGTACAGCCAGGCGTACTTGCCGCCGCGCCTGGACCGGCTCCTTGCCACCCGGTCCGCCCGCCCGGTGCCTGGCGGGCGGCCGCCGGCCAGCTGCAGCCGCCAGGGCGCGCCGAGCATGAGCAGCGCGGGTACCGCGACCGCGAGCACCACGTACTGCAGCGACTCGGCCCAGACGTACTTGCTGGTCAGCATGGCGACCGGTGGCAGCAGCACGCCAAGCGCGCAGGCCGCCGCGGCCATGGACAGGCCAGGCCGCAGCCGAGCTACCGTGTTCACCAGCCAGCACCGCCCATCGCCTTAGCTGCCGATAGCGTATCGGCCGCCCAGTCCGGCCGGCGATGATGAGCCGATGGATCTTCCCGTGATGCCGCCGGTCTCGCCGATGCTCGCCAAGTCGGTCAAGGAGGTCCCGGCAGGCCCGCTGAGCTACGAGCCGAAATGGGACGGCTTCAGGTCCATCGTGTTCAGGGACGGCGCCGAGGTCGAGATCGGCAGCCGCAACGAGCGGCCGATGACCCGCTACTTCCCCGAGCTGGTCACCGCCTTTCAGCAGCAGCTGCCGACGCGCTGCGTGATCGACGGCGAGATCGTCATCCCGGACGCGGAGAACAGGCGGCTCGACTTCGATGCGCTGCAGCAGCGGATCCACCCGGCGGACAGCAGGGTCAGGCTGCTTGCCGGGCAGACTCCGGCGGTGTTCGTGGCCTTCGACTTGCTCGCGCTCGGCGACGAGGACTGCATGGAGCTGCCGTTCGAGCAGCGCCGCGCCCGGCTGGCTGAGGCACTGGCCAAGGCCGGCCCGCCGGTCTACCTGACCCAGGCGACCAGGGACAGGGACACCGCGATCGGCTGGTTCAGCCAGTTCGAGGGCGCCGGGCTTGACGGCGTGGTGGCCAAGCCGCTTGGCGGCGGCTACGAGCCGGACAAGCGGGTGATGTTCAAGATCAAGCATGAGCGCACCGCCGACTGCGTGGTGGCCGGCTACCGGCTGCACAAGACCGGCGACGACGTGATCGGCTCGCTGCTGCTCGGGCTGTACGACAGCGAGGGCAGGCTGGCCAGCGTCGGCGTGGTCGGCGCGTTCCCGATGGCGACCCGCCGCGCGCTGTTCACCGAGCTGCAACCGCTGGTGACCGGCTTCGAGGGCCATCCGTGGAACTGGGCAGCGCCGACCGACGGCGTGCGCCACCCGCAGGAGGCAGTGACCAGCCGGTGGAACGCGGGCAAGGACCTGTCGTTCGTGCCGCTGCGGCCCGAGCGGGTGCTCGAGGTGCGCTACGAGCACATGGAGGGCACCAGGTTCCGGCACACCGCGCAGTTCGTCAGGTGGCGGCCCGACCGCGATCCGGCATCCTGCGGCTTCGACCAGCTCGACGAGCCGGTGAGCTTCAACCTCGCCGACATCCTGCCGCGCTAGGCCGCCTTCGGCTAGTTGACCAGGCAGGCGACCTGGCTCGCCGCCGCCTGCCCGAGTACCTCGGTTTCGCTGCGTGACGCTCCCTGCATCGGCGGGTTCTGCGGGAACGCCGTCGCCAGCGCGCTGGCGATCAGGTGCGCTCGCTGCGCATAGCCGGCCGAGGTGTAGTGGATGCCGTCCGAGATGAACCAGGCCCGCTTGGCGACCGCCGCCCAGTTGTACACCCGCATGTTCGGGTAACGCGGGCAGGCCCGCAGCAGCGCCTGATCCCACAGCCGCATGTCGTGCTCGGAGTAGGGGCCGCTGGACAGCAGCGACACCACGTTGACCCACATCACCGGCTCGTTGCCGATCAGCGTCATCATCCTGGTGATGCGTGCCGCCAGCCCGACGTTCGAGCCGACGAACACGTCGGCGGTGTCGTTGGTGCCGAGCGCCAGCACCCAGCAGCCGCGATAGCCGTGCCTGATGAACCGCTGCGCCGCGGTGTAGGCGTTCACCGTGCCCGGCAGCGTCTCCACGATCGAGGTGCCGCCGGAGATGCCGTAGTGCACGCTCCGCACGCCGACGTCGGCGTACTGCGCGCCGATCCGCTGCGCCGGGTTCGGCAGGTAGTCGGCCGACACCAGCCCGTCTGAGGTGGAGTCACCGAGGTGCACCACCGACCTGCACGAGGTCTGCGGGACGTCGGCCCTGACCGGCGGCGGTGGCGGACCAGCGGACGGCACTCCGCCCGGGATCAGCTGGCCGGGGACGCTGACCGCGGTCACCGAGGGGATCCCCGCCTGGCCGGCCGAGGCGGCGGTGGTCACCCCGGCCAGGCTGGCCCCGGCCACGATCACGCCGCAGCACGCGCAGGCCATGCCGACCAGCCCGCGGCGCACCGCGGACCTCGGCCTGGCCGGCGACCGGAGCTGGGCCCACCAGCGGCCGATCGCGCCGTGCCTGATCGGCTCCTCGATGAACCGCCAGGACAGCGCGGCCACGACGATGCTCGCCGACACCTGCAGCGCGCCGCGCAGCAATGACTCCTTGCCGCTCGCCGGGGTGGTCAGCACGATGATCGGGTAGTGCCACAGGTAGATGCCGTAGGACCGGACGCCCAGCCAGCGCAGCGGGCCCCAGCCGAGCACCCGGCCGACCAGGCCGGCCGGCGCCACCACCGCCCAGACCACCAGCGCGGTCGCCACCGACAGCAGCACCATGCCGCCGCGGTACAGGAACGCGGAGTATTCGCCGACCCGCCAGATCATCAGCAGGATGACCACCAGGCCGGCCGCTCCCGCGGCGTCCAGCAGCCTGCGGCTGGCCGGCGACACGTCGGCGGTCAGCTTCCTGCTGGGCCGCAGGAACGCCAGCGCCGCGCCGATCAGCAGCGCGAACGCGCGCGTGTCGGTGCCGTCATACACCCTGGTCGGGTCGTAGCCGGGGTGGTAGAGCACCGCCATCGCGACCGCCGAGCCCGCCGCCAGCACCAGCGTCGCGCTGGCCAGCAGGCCGGCCCTGGTCCGCTCGCCGCGCTTGGCCGTCAGCCGCAGGCCAAGCCAGAGCAGCCACGGCCAGATCAGGTAGAACTGCTCCTCCACCGCCAGCGACCAGAGGTGACCGAGCGGTGACGGCGGCCCGAACCTCGCGAAGTACGAGGAGTTGTGCACGATCAGCCACCAGTTGCTGATGTAGGTCGACGCCGCGAAGACCGGCCCGCGCAGCGCCGGTAGCTGCGCCTGGTCAAACAGCGCGACCCAGCCGACCACCACCGCGAGCATCACGAACAGCGCCGGCAGCAGCCGCCTGGCCCGGCGCTTCCAGAAGTCCGGCATCTTCAGCGAGCCCGACCTGAACTGCTGGCCGAGCAGCAGGTCGGTGATCAGGTAGCCGCTGAGGGTGAAGAACACGCCGACGCCGAGCAGCCCGCCAGGAGCCCAGCCGAGGTTCAGGTGGTAGGCGATGACGGCGAGCACCGCCAGCGCGCGCAGCCCGTCCAGGCCAGGGACGTAACGCTGGCCGGTCTGGGCAGGCTCAGGCATGACATCCTCTCTGCGGATCGGGAGCGGGCAGGGCCACGATTACCGACAGCCGGCTGCAGGCAGCCGCCCGTAGGAAGTCCGGCCCACCTCGTTGTGGTCGGCCACCGGTGCACCGCACCGGTACTTACTCGACGCCGACACTGGCGTCATGGTTGCGCCGAAACGTCTGCATTCAGCATCCGCCGCATCCACGGGCGGCGACAAGCAGACGGGGCAGCACATTACTGGAACGCACATGCGCTGTCACCGGTAGTGGCAAATGCTCCGCACTCCCTGCCAAATGCAACGACTGGAGCCGGCGGCCCCGGTGCGCCGGCCCCAGTCTGATCCTCGGCTGGCCTGCGGATGGCCCGCGAGCTCAGCCCCTTGCGGTGTCCTTCCTGAACCGCCAGGTGGCCCCGGCCGCGAAGATGATCAGCCAGGCCAGCACGTTCACCACCCAGGTCCAGTCCACCCCGTTGCCGAGCAGCGGCGTGTGCACGAGCTGATTCAGCCCGTACAGCGGCGTCCACTTGGCGATGTCCCTGACCGCCGGCGCGAACTGGCTGACCGGGATGAACAGCCCGCCGGCGAACGACAGCACGGCCAGGATCAGCGACATCAGCTGCATGACGTTCTCGGTCGGCAGCAGGTAGCCCATGAACAGCCCGAACGCGGCGAACAGCAGCGAGCCGATCCAGACGCACAGCGCCGTGACGATCCACAGGTAGCCGGGCATCGACGCCTCGGCGGTGAGCCGCCCGACGACGAACGTCACCGCCACCGAGCCGGCCCCCAGGATCAGCGAGGTCAGCACCTTCATCGTGATGTAGGCGGGTGGTGACAGCGGGGTGAGCCTGAGCTGCCTGCTCCAGCCCTGCGCCCGCTCGATCGAGACCAGCGCGCCGCCGCTGGTCGCGGCGAACACAGCGCCGTACAGCGCGAGGCTGATCATCACGAACGCGGCGATGTTGCCGTGCCCGGCCGGCAGCTTGGAATAGGACTTGTGCAGGCCGAACAGCAGGTAGAAGACCACCGGGAAGACCATCGTGATGACGACCGTGCGCCGGTTGCGCAGCAGCCGGCGGACCTCGAGCCGCAGCGCGGTCAGGTTGAAGCCGCCAAGCGCGGGCGCGCGGCGCGCCTTCAGGTCGGCCGTGAACGTGGACGGGACAGTGCTCATGACAGCGCTCCTGTGCTCGGTGCTCCGCTCGCTGGCTCGGTCTCGTCGCCGGTCAGCGCGAGGAAGGCTTCCTCGATGCCGCGGGCGGTGATCTCCAGGTCCCGCGCCGCGGTGTTGGTCAGCAGGTACCTGGCCACCGCGTCGCTGTCGGTGGCATGCACCAGCACGGTCTCGCCGCGGACCTCCGCGGTGTCCGCGCCGGGGATGCCCCGCAGCATGTCCTCGGTCGCGCCCGGCAGGGTCGCCCGCACCGTGCGGCCGGCCGCCATCGCCTTGATCTGCGCGGCGGTGCCGTCCGCGACTACCAGGCCGTGCCTGAGCAGGATGATCCGGTCCGCGTAGGCGTCGGCCTCCTCCAGGTAGTGCGTCGCGAACAGCACGGTCCTGCCCTGCTCGGCGTCCTTCCTGATCGCCGCCCAGAAGCTGCGCCGCCCTTCGACGTCCATCCCGGTCGTCGGCTCGTCCAGGGCAAGCAGCTCAGGATCGGAGACCAGCGCCATCGCGAACCGCAGCCGCTGCTGCTCGCCGCCTGAGCACTTGCCGACCCTGCGGTCGGCGATCCCTTCGATGCCGGCCCGCGACAGCACGTCGTGCACGGTCTGGCGCCTGGCGAACAGGCTCGCCGTGTACTCGACGGTCTCGCCGACGGTCAGGTCCTTGAGCAGGCCGCCGGTCTGCATGACCGCCGAGATCAGGCCCTTGGTGATGGCCTGGCGCGGCTGCATGCCGAAGACCGACACCGCGCCGCTGGTCGGCTGGGAAAGGCCGAGGATCATGTCGATGGTCGTGGTCTTGCCCGCACCGTTCGGGCCGAGGATGGCCACGATCTCGCCTGGCGAGATCGTCATGTCCACGCCCCTGACGGCCTGCACGCTGCCGAAGTGCTTGTGCACCGCGTGCAGCTCGATGGCCTGCAGCCCGCCGGCGTCTGACCACCGCATCTCGGGGGTTGCGCTGGAGATTGTCATGAGCCCAGTCTCCCAGCGGCTTGCGGCGGGCCAGTCAGGCGCGCGTCACGACCTGCCCATGACAGCTGTCATGCGCCGGCCGTCAGCCGCCAGGCCTCCGGCCGGGCTTCAGCCGGCGCCGAGGCTACGGGTGAAGCCGGGCGGGATCAGCACGTCGTCCTGGGTGAGCTCGTGCACCGACGACCGGCCGAGGCCGAGCAGCGCGGAGTCGATCCCGGTGCGCATGATGTCGAGCACGTTCTGCACGCCGGCCTGGCCGCCGGCGGCCAGGCCCCACAGCGCGGCGCGGCCGATCATGACCGCCCGCGCGCCGAGCGCCAGCGCCTTCACCACGTCGCTGCCGCGCCTGATCCCGCCGTCCAGCAGCACCTCGACCTGGCCGCCGACGGCGGCCGCGATGGCCGGCAGCGCGCGGATGGTGGCCGGGGTGGTGTCCAGGTTGTTGCCGCCGTGGTTGGACACCGAGATCGCGGTCACCCCGGCGTCGACCGCGCGCCTGGCGTCGTCCACCCTGATCACGCCCTTGAGCATGAACACCCCGCCCCACTGCTCGCGCAGCCAGGCCACGTCCTGCCAGCTCGGCGGCGGCGTCTGCAGCCACTCGCCATAGGCGCCGAAGAAGGTCGGCGCGGCCGCGGCCGGGCTCGCCATGTTCGGCACGGTCAGGTCCGGCAGGCGGCCAGACCGCAGGTACGCGGCCAGCCAGCGCGGCCGCGCCAGCGCCTCCGGCGCGTGCCGCAGCAGCTCCGCCAGGCT
>JASHQL010000021.1 GCA_030039155.1 Streptosporangiaceae bacterium
GTCGCTGCCATGGTGGGCTTCCAGGACGCCGGCGCCGAGGTGTTCGACTACGGCAACTCGATCCGCGGCGAGGCCGAGCTGGCCGGCTACGACCGCGCGTTCGCGTTTCCCGGCTTCGTGCCCGCCTACATCAGGCCGCTGTTCTGCGAGGGCAAGGGCCCGTTCCGGTGGGCGGCGCTGTCCGGCGACCCGGCCGACATCGCCGCGACCGACGCGGCCATTCTCGACCTGTTCCCGCAGCACGAGGCGCTGGCCAGGTGGATCAGGATGGCCGAGCAGAAGGTGCGCTTCCAGGGCCTGCCGGCCAGGATCTGCTGGCTCGGCTACGGCGAGCGGCAGCTGGCCGGGCTGCGGTTCAACGAGCTGGTACAGCGCGGCGAGGTGCGCGCGCCGATCGTGCTCGGCCGCGACCACCTGGACTGCGGGTCGGTCGCCTCGCCGTACCGGGAAACCGAGGCGATGGCCGACGGCAGCGACGCGATCGCCGACTGGCCGCTGCTGAACGCGCTGGTCAACACCGCGTCCGGTGCGTCCTGGGTGAGCATTCACCACGGCGGCGGTGTCGGCATCGGCAGGTCCATCCACGCCGGGCAGGTCTGCGTCGCCGACGGCACCGAGCTGGCCGGGCAGAAGCTCGAGCGGGTGCTGACCAACGACCCTGGCATGGGCGTGATCAGGCACGCCGATGCCGGCTACGACAAGGCCAGCGAGGTGGCCGCCGAGCGCGGCGTGCGCATTCCAATGCAGCAGGGCTCTTGACGTTCTTCACCGAGCTGTGGGACGAGCTGCTGCCGGTCGGCAGGGACGCAGGCAGCGGCGGCTACCGCCGCTACTCGTGGACCGAGGCCGACGCGGGGTGCCGGGCTTGGGCCGAGCGGACCGCCGCCGGCCTCGGCATGCAAGCCGGTTATGACGGGAACGGCAACCTGTGGGCTTGGTGGCGCCCGCCAGGCTCGGCCGGTCCCGCGGTGGTGACCGGCAGCCACCTGGACTCGGTGCCAGACGGCGGCGCCTTCGACGGGCCGCTCGGCGTGATCAGCGGATTCGCTGCCATCGGCAAGCTGCGTGCGGCCGGCTTCAGGCCGGCCAGGCCGGTCGCGGTCGCCGCGTTCACCGAGGAGGAAGGCGCCAGGTTCGGCGTGGCCTGCCTCGGCAGCAGGCTGCTGACCGGCGCGATCGACCCTGACGCCGCCAGGGCGCTACGTGACGCCGCCGGGATCAGCCTGGCCGGCGCCATGTCGGCGGCCGGCCGTGACCCGGCACTGCTCGGCCGCGACGACGAGCTGCTGGCCAGCCTCGGCGCTTACGTGGAGCTGCACGTCGAGCAGGGCAGCGCGCTGGCCGGCCTGGACGCCGCTGTCGGGGTGGCCGAGGGGATCTGGGCGCACGGGCGGTGGCGGCTCGACTTCGCCGGCCGCGCCGACCACGCCGGCACCATCAGGCTGGCCGACCGGCGTGACCCGATGCTGCCGTACGCCAAGACGGTACTCGCGGCACGGCAGGCCGCCGCCGATCTCGGCGGGCTGGCGACCTTCGGCAAGGTGCAGGCGGTGCCGGGCGGGGTGAACGCGATCAGCTCGGCGGTGCACGCCTGGCTGGATGCGCGCGCGCCGGACGAGGCGACGCTGCTCGCCGTGCTTGACCAGGTGGTCGATGCGGCGACTCAGGCGTCGGCCGCGCACCAGGTGCGGCTGTCGGTCAGCCGCGAGTCGGCCAGCCCGCTGGTCACCTTCGACCCCGAGCTTGCCGCCAGGCTTGTCGGCGTGCTTGACCGCGAGGGCATCACCGCACCGGTGCTGCCGACCGGCGCCGGGCATGACGCTGGCGTGCTGGCCGCCAGGCTGCCTGCCGCCATGTTGTTCGTCCGCAACCCGACTGGGGTGTCGCACTCGCCTGCCGAGCACGCGGACCTGGCCGACTGCGAGGCTGGCGTGGCCGCGCTCGCGGCCGTGCTCGCCGACCTGGCGGGCTCATGACCTGCTGGCTGGCCGAGCTTGCCTGGCTGCCGGATTCCGGGCTGCACCGCAACGTGCTGATCGAGGCCGAGGGCGACCGGTTCAGCGCGGTCACGCCGGAACCGGAACGGCTGCCCGCCGAGGTCACCAGGCTGGCCGGGGTCACCCTCCCTGGCCTGGCCAACGCGCACTCGCACGCCTTTCACCGGGCGCTGCGCGGCATCACCCAGGCGTCCCGCGGCACGTTCTGGACCTGGCGGGAACGGATGTACGAGGTGGCCGGGCGGCTCACCCCTGACAGCTACCTCGAGCTGGCCACCGCTGTCTACGCCGAGATGGCGCTGGCCGGGATCAGCTGCGTGGGCGAATTCCACTACCTGCACCACGGCCCGGGCGGCGTGCCGTACGCAGATCAGAACGAGATGGGCAGGTCGCTGCTGCAGGCGGCGGCGCTGGCCGGCGTCAGGATCAGCCTGCTCGACACCTGCTACCTGTCCGGCGGGCTCGGCCGGGACGGCAGCCGGCTGCCGCTGACCGGCGCGCAGCTGCGGTTCGGTGACGCGGACGGCGATGCCTGGGCGGCCAGGGTGGATGCGCTCGGCGCCGATGAGCGCGGCCGGATCAGCGCGGCGGCGCGGCTCGGCGCGGCGATCCACTCGGTCCGCGCGGTACCGCCCGAGCAGACCCGCTCGGTCACCGCCTGGTCGCATCGTCATGGCGCGCCGCTGCACGTGCACCTGTCCGAGCAGGTGGCGGAGAACCGGGCCAGCCTGGCCGCCTACCGGCGCACCCCGGCCGAGGTGCTCTACGACTGCGACGCGCTCGGGCCGCGCACCTCGGTGGTGCACGCCACCCACCTGTCGGAGCGCGACATAGGGCTGCTCGGCGAGAGCCGCTGCTACGCCTGCTTCTGCCCCACCACCGAAGCCGACCTGGCCGACGGCATAGGGCCGGCCGCCGGGCTCGCCGGGGCCGGCTGCCAGCTCACCCTGGGCAGCGACAGCCATGCGGTGATCGACCTGCTGGAAGAGGCGCGGCGGGTAGAGCTCGGCGAGCGGCTCGCCAGCCAGCAGCGCGGCCACTTCACGGCGGCGGAACTGGCCAGGGCGGCCACGGTGCACGGGCACGCCAGCCTGGGCTGGCCGGAGGCGGGCGAGATCGTGCCTGGCGCGCTGGCCGACCTGGTGACGGTGTCGCTCGACTCGCCGAGGACTGCCGGTGCCGCCGCGGCGTCCGAGCTTGAGACCGTCATCTTCGCCGGCTCGGCAGCCGACGTGCGGCACGTCGTGGTGGGCGGCAGGACGGTGGTGGCCGACGGCCAGCACCTGCTGCTCGGTGACGTGCCGCGGCTGCTGACCGGCGCGGTCGGCAGCGTGCTCGCCTAGCCGTTCGTTCCCCGCCAACGGCAGCCGGTGCTACGGCGCGCCTGGGTCGGTGTTGGGCGGCGGCATGCCCGAGCAGAGGTTGGAGCCGGCGTTGCGTGACTGCACCTGGCCGGCCGCCCCGCCGTTGCCGCCGCCATGGTCACGTGCGTGCTTGCCGGCCGGTGCCGCGGCCCGCACGCCCGCGAAGCCGGTGCCGAGCACCAGCGTGACCGGGCCCGACTGGCCGAGCTGCGAGGCCGGCTCGGTCAGCGTGTTCTGCCCGGCCGGGCTGCCCTTCAGCTCGGTCATCAGCGTCCAGGCGCTGTCTGCCTGCGCGATGCCGGTGTAGTTCACCGTGGTGGTGCTGGCCGGCGGGGCGTTGCCGGTGCCGACCACGTCGAAGCCGAGCTTGCGCAGCCTGGCCGCGGTGTCCGCGGCGAGGTTCGGGATGGAGGTGCCGTTCAGCACCCTGACCTGCACCTTGTCGGTGGGCATCACCGGCAGGTGGTGATGCCACCGCTGGCCGTCAAGCAGCATCTGGAACAGCACGTCATCCTGCGGCTCCTCGGTGAGCAGCCGGTCTGGGTCGGTCGGGTCGATGACCGTCGGCATCGTGATCATGTTGACGTTCTTGGTGTGCAGGCCCTTCAGGCTCTTGGCCAGGGCGAGCAGCTTGCCGACCGTGTCAAGGCCGGTGTCCACGGTGAGCGCGCGCGTCGCCACGTTGGCGATCTTGAGCAGCTTGGGGAGGTTGCTGAGCGTGCCCGCCTTCTCGATCTTCTGCACCAGCGCCGAGATGAACTCCTGCTGCAGCTCGATCCGGCCCAGGTCGCCGCCGCCGCCGACGCCGTGCCTGGTGCGCACGAACATCAGCGCCACGTTGCCGTGGATGGTGTGCCACCCCTCGCTGAGGTTCAGCCCCGAGTAGGGGTCGTGATAACCGCCCTTGAACGGCACGCAGACCCGGATGCCGCCCAGGGTGTTCACCAGCTCGCGGAACGAGTCGAACTTGAACTCGATGAAGTGATCGAGCTTGATCCCGGTCAGGTCCTCCACCGTCTTGACCGCGCAGGACGGCCCGCCGATGTTCATCGCGCCGTCGATGATCGCCTGCTGGTATGGCCCCATGACGGCGCCGCCGCCGATCATCTTCCTGGACTTGCAACCTGGCTCGTAGACCATGGTGTCGCGCGGGATGGACAGCACGATCGCGTGCGTATGGGTCGGATCGAAGTGGACGAGCAGCAGGTTGTCTGAGTTGCTGGTGTACAGGCTCGGGTTCTGGCCGAAGCCCTTGCCCTGGCCCTGCCTGGTCTGCGAGCCAAGCACCAGGATGTTCTGCACGCCGTAGACGGAGCGGTGCGTCAGGCCGGCGACGGCGACCGACTTGATGTTGCCGAACAGGTGCCGGTACTCGTGGTAGCCGATCAGCGCGGCGACCACCACGAGCACGCCGACGACCGCCGTGGCCGTGTAACCGGCCTTCGCCAGCGCGCTGCGCCTGCGCGGGGCTGTCGGCGGCCAGCCCTGCCTGCCGCGGGCTGGTTGCCGCCCGCGGTCGACTGGCTGCCGCCGGTCCTGGCGAGCAGGCCGGTCCCCGCGATCCGACCGATCAGACATGAGCGCTCCGTCCCTCGTCAACGCGCCCGTTCGGCAGCTCGAGCGGGCAGCCATGCCCTCGGCCAAGGGCTCAGCGGCCGGCCCGGCCGACCGCCGGAGATTTCACGGTTGCGCAATTATGCAAGTCAGAGGATACAGGGTTGGCCGGCCAGGTTAGGTCAAGCTCGCTGGCTGCCGCCGTGGCCGCCGAGGCCGCCTGGCCAGCGCCAGCGCGGCCAGCGTGGCCAGGCAGAACCCGGCCAGGGTGCAGCCAAGGAGCGGCAGGAACGCGACCGGGTAGGCCCGCATGCCAAGCAGGCCGCCTACCGGGGAGAGCGGCAGCAGCAGCCCTGCCGCGGCCAAGCCGGCGGTGCCGAGCAGGACCGGCAGGCCGCGATGCAGGCCGCCACGGTGCTGCAGCGTGCCACGCCGCAGCAGGTGAATGGCCGCCGCCTGGCTGAGCATGTTCTCGGTGAACCAGCCGGCCCTGAACACCGCGGGGTCCGGATGCGGCCCGATCAGGTGCCGCAGGATCGCGAACGTCACCAGGTCGGCCGCGGCGTTCACGACGCCGAGCACGATGGCGAACCTGGCCAGCTCGGCAGTGCTGAACGTGCGCGGCCGGTCGCTGGCTGCCGCCCGGTCATAGGCAAGCGTGAGCTGGCACACGTCGAAGCAGAGGTTCTGCACCAGAACCTGCGCCGGCAACATCGGCAGGAACGGCAGCATGGCGCTGGCGATCACCATCGACAGCATGTTGCCGAGGTTGGCTGAGACCGTGATGCGCAGGTAGTTGGTGATGTTGCCGAAGGCGGCACGGCCCTCGCTGATCGCCTGACCGACCGCGCCGAGGTCCTTGCGCAGCAGCAGCACGTCGGCGCACTCCCTGACGGCAGGCTCGCAGCCGGCCACCGCGATGCCGGCGTCGGCTGCCAGCAGCGCGTGCGTGTCGTTGACGCCGTCGCCGAGGAACCCGACAGCGGTGCCGTCACGCCGCAGCGCGGACACGATCCTCGCCTTGTCTGCCGGGCGGATCCTGGCGAAGACCGTGGTGCCGGCGGCCAGCCTGGCGAGTTCGTCGTCGGTCAGCCCGGCGATCTGGTCGCCGGTGACCGGCAGCCCTGGATCCAGGCCGGCCGCAGCGCACACCCTGGCCGCGACCAGGGCGTGGTCACCGGTGATGAGCTTCACCTGGACGCCGCGGGCCGCCAGCCCGGCCAGTGCCTGGCTGGCTGACGGGTCCGGCGGGTCGGCGAAGCCGACAAAGCCGATCAGCGTGAGCCCGGCCTCGTCCGCCGCGCGGTAGCGGCCGAGCTTGGCGTCCCTGCTGCTGATCGCGACCGCGAGGGTCCGCAGCCCGCTGGCCGCCAGGCCGTCGGCCAGCCGCGCTGCCTGCTGCCGCAGCGCCGCGGTCAGCCGGACCGTGCTGCCGCCGGCCAGCCAGTGGCTGCAGCAGGCCAGCACCTCGGCAGGCGCGCCCTTGCAGACCAGGGTGTGCCGGCCCGGAGCAGCGGCGTTGCGCAGCACCACGGTGGCGCGGCGCCGTGCGTGGTCGAACGGCAGCAGGTCCACCAGCAGGTACTGCGGCTGGCAGCTGCCTGGATGCTGCTGGTCGAGCAGGGCAGCGTCCAGCCCGTCGGCCGGCTGGTCACCGGCAAGCACCGAGTGCGCGCTGTTCAGCCGGGCCCAGCGCAGGACGCCTTGATCGGCGTTGCCCCGCGGGTCGACGGCGCGGACTACGGCCAGGCTGTCGCTGGTCAGCGTCCCGGTCTTGTCGATGCACAGCACCTGGACGGCACCGATGTTGTGCATGGCAGGCTGCCGCCTGACCACCGCGGCGATCCTGGCGGTCCGGCGGGCGGCCCTGGCCAGGGTGGCGGTCACCACGACCGGCAGCATCTCTGGTACGACGCCGACGGCGACCGCCACCGCGAGCAGCAGCGCATCGTCGAGATCGCGGTGCGGCCCGGCGCCGACCGCGGACACCGCCAGCACGGCCACCAGCACCAGGCAGATCAGCAGCACGGAGATGTCACGGACACCGCGGTCGAAGCTTGTCTGCCCGGTGCGGGCCGGCCCGCGGCCGGCCGAGCCCAGGTAACTGCGCGCGCCGGTGGCGATCACCACGCCGGTGCCAGACCCGGCGGTCACGACGCTGCCTTGCAGGCAGGCCTGGCTGGTATCAGGCGCCAGCCGGCCGGCCGGGCCCGTCACGGTGGCCGACTTGGCCACCGGCAGCGACTCGCCGGTCAGCACTGCCTGGCTGACCATCAGGTGCTCGGCGCGGAGCAGCATCAGGTCGGCCGGCACGGTGTCCCCGGCCGCCAGCCGCACCACATCGCCAGGCACCAGCTGGTCGGCCGGGACCTCGCGCAGCGCGGGCCTGAGGCCGTCGGCGGGCCGCCTGACCACCGTCGCGGTGCCTGGCAGCGCCGGGCGCAGCGTGCAGGCCAGCCAGGACCTGCGCTCCTGGCTGGCCCTGATGACGCAGCTGACCACCGCCAGCGCGGCGATCAGCGCGGCGCTCACCGCGTTGCCGGTCACTGCGGTGATCGCCGCGATGACGATCAGCAACAGCACGAACGGACTGCAGGCCGCGCGTGCCAGCAGCGCAATCCGGGGCGGCGCCGCGGTGACGATGACGTTCTCCCCGTGCTGCTGCAGCCGTGCCTGCGCCGCGGCCTCGGTCAGGCCGCGCGGGCTGGTGCCGAGCCGCCTGAGCTCGGTCAGCGGCGCGGCGAGCACCGTTGCCTGGCCGGTGGTGGCTGGCGCCGCCGCCCGCAGCTGACCTGCGGCTTGCTGGTCGGTGGCCGGCCGGCTGGCCTGCGGGTCAGCCCAGGCCACGCTGCCGCTCCTGGCTCGGCTCGGCGAGTTGCTCGATGGCAAGCTTGACCAGCGCGACCAGCTGCGGGTCCGCGACCAGGTACACCACCCGCCTGCCCTCGCGGTGCGACCTGACCAGGCCGGCCAGCTTGAGCTTGGCCAGCTGCTGGCTGACCGCCTGCACCGAGCCGCCGACCGCGTCGGCCAGGCCGCCCACGTCGGTCTCGCCGTTTGCCAGCACCCACAGGATGTGCAGCCGCATGGTGGACGCGAGCAGCCCGAACCGGCCAGCCGCCTGCTGCAGCAGCTCGGCCGACACCGGCGTCTCGTGCACCGTCGCTCCCCTGGTAGCTCGCTCCTTAGCGGCACAGCGTATGCGGGCCGGGGACGCCGCCGGGGATCGTCAGCGGAGATCGCCGCCGACTCCCCGGGCCAGTGCCGATCAAGCGCGCATTTCACAGTCGGCTCAGGGTCACCGCGATAAAGGCGCTGGAATCTGCCAGCCAGTAGGCATGAGCCGGCGCGCCGAAAGGCACCCCCAAATTGTCTCGTGATTTTGCCATGCAGTAACGTAGACGCAACTCGGGGGAATCGGCCTAACGTGTGGGGGAAGTGGGCATGCGCCGACTCAGGCTTGCAGTTGCGAGTTTCACTCTCGGCATTTGCTGTACGCAGTTCGTATTTGCTAGCGGCGCGAGTGCGGCAAGCTCAGTGCCACGAGCAGGTACGTCGGCAGCCGTCGCGGCGGCGCCGGAGACGGTGCCCGGCAGCGTCCTGGGGGCCTTTACCGGATACGCCAATGTGGCCGGCGTCGAGGCAGTCGGCAACGTCATCGGCACGCCGCTGACATTCGCTTCTGACTACCTGACCTACAACCAGGGCTGGTCCGGAATGACGAGCGCATATCTCGAGTCGCGCTGGTCAGGCTCCGGCTTCCGGATGGTCTACGGGCTGCCGATGTTCCCGCAGACCTGCGCGATCGGAAGCGCAACGTGCTGGAACGCGGGAGCGGCAGGCAAGTACGACTCATACTTCAGCACAATCGCCAAAAACCTGGTCAGCTACGGACAGGGCAACGCTATCCTCCGGATCGGCTGGGAATTCAACGTTCCGGGCGAATATTCCTGGTACGCAGCCGGCTATGCCAGCCAGTTCGTTGCATACTGGCGCAACATCGTCACGACCATGCGCGCGGTCAGCGGTGCCAACTTCGTCTTTGACTGGAATCCGAACATTGGCAGCGCCATACCCGACCTGTCGAGTTACTATCCAGGGAACAGTTATGTCGGAGCCGTCGGCTTCGACGTCTACGATATCGGCTGGCAGGTCTACCCAGGGGCGCAGGAGCTGTGGCAGGGCTATCTCACCGAGACCGATGGCCTGAACTGGCTGGCATCGTTTGCCGCGGCAAACGGGGAGCCGCTCTCGTTCCCGGAGTGGGGACTTGGCTGGACAGCGCAGCCGCCGGGCAGTGGCGCGGTCGGTGGCGGCGACGACGCGTACTTCGTGAATCAGATCGCCGCGTTCATCAGCAGCCATACGTTCATCGAGGCCGGCATCTTCGATGCCAGCGGGCAGTTCCCGGATGCCAGCGTGAACCCGCAGGCGACGGCCGCCCTGATCAGCGATTTCGGCTAGGCACCCGGTAGCGTGGGCCGGCTCAGTGACGCTCTGGCCAGGCTCGGCAGCGGCTTAGCGCGCAGGGCCGGCGGCACCGTCCTGTGCAGGTGCGGTCACGACAAGGTGGCGCACCAGCACTACCGGGCCGGCACCGAGTGCGCGCTGTGCGAGTGCGCCAGCTGGGCGGCCCGCGTCCGGCATGACGCCTGACATGCGCGCGCTGACGATTGGCACGGCGCCGATCTTGACGAAGCACCGCCGGAGAGACGCGGTCAGGTGCTAGCGTCCTCGGCACGCGGTTGCGATAAGCGACCGGTCAATTACCTTCAGTAGCGCGGGTCACCAGCGAGCCGTTCGGGGGAGCGGCGGGGCTCGCTCTGCAAGCTGCGCGAGCAATGGCGGGGAGCAATGCACGAACTGCTGGCTTTAGGCATGCCTCATCCACGGGTCTCTGTGGTCATTCCGACCCTGAACGAGGCTCGCAACCTTCCGGTCGTGCTGGCTGGCCTGCCGCCGGACGTGTACGAGGTCATCGTGGTAGACGGCCATTCGGTAGACGGCACGGTCGAGGTGGCCAGACGACTGCGTCCTGATGTGCGGATCGTGCTGCAGACGCGGCGTGGCAAGGGGAATGCGCTGGCCTGCGGTTTTGCCGCGGCCACCGGCGACATCATCGCGATGATCGACGCTGACGGCTCGGCCGACCCGGCCGAGATCCCTTGCTTCGTCCGGGCGCTGCTGGCCGGCGCGGACTTCGCCAAGGGCACCAGGTACGCGACCGGCGGCGGCAGTGAGGACATCACCAGGCTGCGCAGCCTCGGCAACCGGATGCTGACCACCTTCTTCAACGTTTGCTACCGGAAGCGCTACTCCGACCTTTGCTACGGCTACAACCTGTTCTGGCGCAAGCACCTGCAGGTCCTCCGGCTCGACCCAGTCTCGCCAGGGCCGGCCCGCGGGAACGGGCAGGTCTGGGGCGACGGCTTCGAGATCGAGACGCTGATCCACATCCGGGTGGCGAAATCCGGCCTGGTGGTCGCCGAGGTGCCAAGCCACGAGCGGGCCAGGATTCACGGCGTCAGCAACCTGAACGCGGTGCGGGACGGCGCGCGAGTGCTGCTCACGATCGTCGCCGAGCGCCGCGACGCGCACCGCCGGGTGCACGCGGTCGCGGCGCCGGACAGCCCCGCCGTGTCGGCCGGCGCGGCCGGGGCCGTGCTCGGCCCGAGCCCGTTGCAGGAGGACGGAGCCGCCGATGCTGCCGTCGCCGCCGTGGCGCTGATCGGGGCGACGTCGATCGCCGCCGAGCTTCCCCAGCGGGTCTAGCGGCGCTAGGGAGGAGCACACAGTGACGACGGCACTCGCCACCGACCTGGCACTGCCGGCTGCCTCGGTGGTCATAGCCGGGTACTCGGCTGACCGGTGGGCGTTCCTGTCCGCGGCGGTAGCCTCGGTGCGCGCCCAGACCGTGCAGCCAGTCGAGATCATCGTCGTGATCGACCACAACGACGACCTGCTGGCGCGCGTGCGTGCCGCACTCCCCGGCATCACCGCGCTGCCGAACACCAGAGCCCAGGGTGCCTCAGGCGCGCGGAACACCGGGGTCGCCGTGGCATCCGGCCAGGTCGTGGCGTTCCTGGACGACGACGCCGTGGCCGCGCCCGGCTGGCTTGCCGCGCTGCTCCCGCATTTCGCCGACCCGGCGGTGGTGGGCGTCGGCGGACGGCTCGATCCGCTCTGGGCCGGGCAGCGGCCGGCCTGGTTCCCGCCCGAGTTCGACTGGGCGGTCGGCGCCTCGTACCGTGGCATGCCCGAATCTGCCGCGCCGGTACGCAATGTCTGGAGCGGCAACATGGCAATCCGGCGCGGGGTCTTCGAGGCCGTCGACGGCTTCCGCGAGGGGTTCGGAAAGCTCGGCCGCCGATCCCGGCCTGAGGACACCGACCTGTGCCTGCGGGCAGCCGCCGCGGTGCCTGGCGGCAGCTGGATCTACGAGCCAGCCGGCCTGGCAGGTCATCGAGTGCCGCGACAGCGCAGCTCGGTCGGGTTCTTCCTGACCAGGTGCTATGCGGAAGGTGACGGGAAGGCGGCGTTAGCCGCGCTGAACGGCCCGACCGAGAGCACGCGATCTGAGCGGCACTATGCGCGGCACGTCGTACCGGCGGGCCTGGCCACCGGCCTTGCCGACGTGCTGCGCGGTCGTCTGGCCGGCGCGGCGCGCAGCGCGGCGATCATGGCCGGGCTCGGCTGCGCGGCGGCCGGGTACCTGGCCGGCCGGCTGCGGGGGACTGAGCGGTGACCGCCGCGCGCACGCTCCAGGCGACTGCGGGCCAGGCGGCGTGGACGGGGTTCGCGCCGGTGCGGATGATCGAGATCGAGCTGACCGAGCCGCTGCCGGCCTTGCAGGCCGACGGTCGCTACCGGCGTGCCCTGGTGCTGGCACGGTTGCATGGCGAGCCGATCGGCGCGAAGCTGATCGACCTCGCCGACCAGTCCTTCGGCTCGGACGAGGTGGCCGCGCTGATCTGGCCGATGGTCCGGCACGAGGTAGCGATCAGGTTCACCGCGGCGGGCCTGGCGCAGCCCGCCGGGCTGTCAGGCAGCGGGCTGGCCAAGCCCGACGCGGCCGGCTGGCCATTCCTGCTGCACCGGTCCCAGGCCTTGCGAACCGCCCCCTTCATCAGCGTCGTGATCTGCACCAGGAACCGCCCGCAGCAGCTCGCCAACTGCCTGAGTTTCGTCGCGGCGCAGGATTACCCGAGCTTCGAGGTCGTCGTGGTGGACAATTCGCCAGGCGACGACGCGGTCATGAGCCTGGTGCGGGCCGGCTCGGGCGGTCCAGCCTGCAGGTATGTCATGGAGCCGACGGCCGGGCTGTCGCGTGCACGGAACACCGGAGCCGCTGCCGCCACCGCGGACATCATCGCGTTCCTCGACGACGACGAGGAGCCGGACAGGTCCTGGCTGGCCGGCATCGCCGGCGGCTTCGCCCGCGGTGCCGATATCGGCTGCGTCACCGGCCTGGTGGTGCCGGCCCGGCTGGAGACCGAGGCGCAGGAGCTGTTCGAGGTGCTCGGCGGCCATAGCAAGGGCCGCGGCTACGCGGCGGCGGTGTTCTCCCGGCATGACCGGCAGAGCCCGCTGTACCCGCTGCCACCGTTCGGGGCCGGCGCGAACATGGCGTTCCGCCGTGATGTGCTGCGCCGGATCGGCGGCTTCGACGTCGCGCTCGGCGCCGGAACCCCGGCCATGGCCGGGGAGGACACGCTCGCGCTCACGCTCGTGCTGCTGGCCGGATACCGGATCGCCTACGAGCCGTCGGCGCTGATGCGGCACGACCACCGGCCTGACCTGTCCGGCCTTGAGCGACAGCTTCGCGGTTACGGGACCGGCCTGACCGCCTACTATGCCGCGCTGCTGCGGCGCCGGCTGCGTACCCTGCCCGCGCTGATCCGGCTGCTGCCTGCGGTGCCCGGTTACCTGCGCTCGGCCAGGTCGGTGGCGCGCGAGGAAGGGACCGCCGAGCTCGTCAGCTACCTGATCAGGCGGCAGCGGCGCGGGATGCTCACCGGGCCGCTGGCGTACTGCCGCGGGCTTGGCGCCGGCCAGGGCAGGCAGGCCGAGGCCGGGCTCAGCCCCGGCGGGCAACGAGGAACCGGCCGCGAGGAAGAGGACGAGGCGTGACTACCCGTCTGGCCTTCAGGCCGACCGAGCAGGCACAAGCGGTGCCCGTGCTGATGTACCACAGCATCGGCGCCCGCGGCGCGCGCCGGTTCCGCAGGTTCGTCACATCGCCTGAGCAATTCGCCAGGCAGATGGACTACCTCGCGGCAGCCGGCTACCGGCCGATCACGGCTGCCGAGCTGAGCCGCAGCCGGGCTGCCGGGCTGCCGCTGCATCCCATGTCGGTGGTGCTGACCTTTGACGACGCATACGCCGACTTCTACACCGCCGCCCTGCCCGTGCTGCGCGACCACCACTTCCCGGCCACGCTCTACGTGCCGACCGGTTACGTCGGCGGCACGTCGCGGTGGATGACGTCGCTTGGCGAGGCGGACCGGGAGATCCTGTCGTGGTCAGCGCTCGAGGACATCGCCGCCGAGGGCGTCGAGCTTGGCGCGCACAGCCATAGCCACCCGCAGCTCGACTGCGTCGCCGCCACCGCGATCAGGGACGAGGTGGTCCGGTCCAAGCACGTGCTCGAGGACAGGATCGGGACGGCCGTGACTGGCTTTGCCTACCCGTTCGGCTACTGTGACCGCCGGGCCAGGTGCGTCGTGGCCGAGGCGGGCTTCAGCTACGCGTGCGTCGTCGATGACCTGGTCACCACGCCGGCCGACGATCTGCTCAGGATCCCCAGGCTCACCGTCAACG
Source organism: Streptosporangiaceae bacterium (assembly GCA_030039155.1). Taxonomy (GTDB): domain Bacteria; phylum Actinomycetota; class Actinomycetes; order Streptosporangiales; family Streptosporangiaceae; genus JOPF074. The sequence continues at coordinate 13,736 of JASHQL010000021.1, forward strand.
CAGGCACCGATGCGGGCATGCTGGCCAGGCTGCTCGCGGCCAGGCCGACCAGGACCAGGCGCAGCCTGGCCGCCGCCAAGGGCATCGCCTGGCGCACGGTCCGCAGGCACGTGCCGGCGCTTGGCGGCAAGCCAACGCAGGGGGCGGCATGACGGCCAGAATCTGCTACCACCTGCAAACCCACACCAGGCCGGACCAGATCCAGCGGCTGGTCGAGGTCATCAAGACGGGCAGCCAGGACAGCGTCGTGCTGATCAGCCACGACATGGCCGCGCCGCCACTCGACGTCAAGCGGCTGGAACAACTGCCAGGCCTGCACGTGCTGAGCCACCGCAGCCGCTACGGAGACTTCTCCCACCTGGACCGTTACTTCGCCGCGGTGGACTGGCTGGACGAGCACGGAGTCGAGTACGACTGGCTGGAGAACATGACCGGCCAGGACTACCCGCTCCGCCCGATCGCCGAGATCGAGGAGCGGCTTGCGGCCAGTGACGTCGACGGCTTCCTGCAGTACGCGCCGGTCTTCCCGCAGCAGGTACCGGACCTGGCCGATGTCGGCGCGGCACCCGGCTACCGGTTGTGCAAGCCGTTCGACGCCGCGTTCAGGTACCGCTACCGGCACTGGTGGATCGGCGCTCCCACGACCGCGAAGCAGCGCTGGCTGCGGCCGGTCATGGCGGTCAACTTCGCGCAGCCGCTGGTCCGGGTCAGCCTGGCGTTCTCCACCGTCGGAGTGCGCCGCTGGCATGACCCGTTCGGCGACAACTTCATCTTCTATGGCGGCTCGTTCTTCTGCACCCTGTCGTCCGGGTGCGCACGCTATGCCCGTGACTTCTGCCGGGACAATCCGGAACTCGTCGGCTACTTCCGCACCACGCTGGCGCCCGACGAGGTGTTCCTGCAGACGGTCCTGGTGAACTCGGGGAAGTTCCGCCTGACCCCGGACTCACGCCGGTACATCGACTACTCGAGGAGCCGGAACAACCATCCGAAGGTGCTCGGCACCGACGACCTGATCCCGATGATCGACAGCGGGGCGCACTGGGCGAGAAAGTTCGACACAAGCCGCGACAGCGCGGTCCTTGACCTGCTCGACGATCGCGTCCGTCCCGGCTGGCGATGACCAGCACGTATCCCGCGCGCGCTCGCCCGGACGCCGGCTGGCAAGCGCCGAACGTATCATCGCGGGCCGACTCGGGCCAGCCGGAGCACGCGGCTCGGTCCGGCCGGCTGGCCGGCCCGATTGCGGTGACCGCGGCACTCGGGCTGATGCTGGTCGCCGCGGCGTTCACCGCAAGCCGGATGGGCCACGCCAGTGCCAGCTGGCCGGATCGCTGCTATTGGCTCGGCCAGGCCATGATCGTGGGTCCGGCCGCGCTGGCACTGGTCAGCAGGCGGCTGACCGAGGCGGGAACGGTCGCCATCCTGCTGACGGTGACGGTGGCGGAGTACCTCGCGAAGGTCTGCTACAGCCCGCTGTTGTTCAGCTACCCCGACGAGATGGAACACTGGCGCAGCACGGTGAACCTGCTGCACAGCGGTCGGCTCTTCGGCGTCAATTACGTGCTCCCGATCAGCCCGCACTATCCGGGCCTCGAGGAGGTTACGGCCTCGCTGGCCAGCATCACCGGGCTGTCGGTGTACGACGCCGGCCTGATCGTGGCCAGCGCGGCGCACGTGCTGTTCATCGGCCTGCTCTACCTGATCTTCCGCAGAATGTCCGGTTCCTGGTGGATCGCCGGCCTGGCGGCGCTGATCTACTGCAGCAACCCGAACCTGACCGAGTTCGACTCGATGTTCGCCTACCAGACGCTGGCCGTGGCGTTCCTGGCGGTGACCGTGCTGGCCGCCTGGCACGTCACGGCCGGCCGCGAGCGCAGGGCCGGCTGGATGGCGGTGGCCGTCATCGGCCTGCTGGCCACGGTGATCACTCATCATGTGACCAGCTACGTGCTGGCAGCCACGCTGGCACTGGTCGCGGTGGCCTGCGCGTGCGCCAGGCAGCGCAGCGCGGCGGTCAGGGCCGCGGTGCTTGCCGCGGTGGCGACCGGGGCGGTCGTGTGCTGGCTGCGGCTGGCCGCACCGCAGACGATGAGCTACCTGATGCCGGAGGCGCAGAGCCTGCTGGCGAACGTCAGGGGGCTGCTCGACGGCGGGCACTCCGCCGCACCGTCGGCCTCGGCCGGCCCGCCAGGCGATGTGCTGCTGAGCGGGCTGACCGTGCTCGTGCTCTCCGCGATCTTGCCGGTCGGCTTCTGGTACGTGTGGCGCCGGTTCCGGTCAAACCCGTGGACCGTCGCGATGGCGGTGGGCGCGGCATGCTGGTACGGCGTGGTCGTGGTGCGGCTGGTCGCCGCTGACGGCAGCGAGCTGGCGGGCCGGGCCTCGACCTTCGTCTTCATCCCGCTCGGCTATATCGCCGCGCTTGCCGTCGCGCAGTTCGGCCGGCCTGGCCGGTCGCGGCGATGGCTGATCTCCGGCCTGCTGCCCGCGATCGTGGTGCTGGTACTGCTGAACGGCATGGCCAACGGGTGGCCTCCGTACTGGGAGCGGTTGCCAGGCCCTTATCAGGTTGCGGGCTTCGAACGGTCGGTCGAGCCAGCCGAGATCGACACGGCGCAGTGGGCGCTGCGCACCCTGGGCCCTGGGAACAGGTTTGCCGCCGACTTCGGCAGCTATACCGTGCTTGGCAGCTACGGTGACCAGAACCCGGTGCTCAACGACGCGTTCCTGTACACCTCGCCGCGGTTCAGCAAGGCAGCCGCACAGCAGGTGCAGGCGGCGGCGATCAGGTACGTGCTCGTCGACCTCCGGATGGCACGCGAGCTGCCCGCTTCCGGTCAGTACTTCCCTGGCCTCGACCCCGGCGCCGGCCACTACACCCATCCGCTGAGCATCGCCGGCCTGGTCAAGTTCAGCCGTATTCGCGGGGTGAGCCGGATCTACGACTCCGGCGACATCGTGATCTACGACCTGTGGGGGTCGCGCTACTATGCGCCGTAACCAGAAGCTGGCCGCGCTGACCGGGTCCGCGGCAGTCGCGGGCTTCGCGGTGGTCAGCGCGGGCCTGGCCGGGCCGGCCCTGCTGGTAGCAGGCCTGCTGCTGGCTGTCGCGCCCGGTTATGTCTGGGCCGAAGTGCTGCTCGGCGGTCGCGGCCCTGTGCTTGAGCGCGTCTTGGTGTCCGCGAGTCTCGCGCTGGCCTGCCCGGTGATCGGCGGCGTCGCGCTGTATGTCAGCGGGGTACCGCTGCACCAGGTGCAGTGGGCTGCCTTGCTCGCGGGCAGCACCGTGACCGGCGACGTGGTCCTGCTGCTGCGGCCCGATCGGGCCAGGCCAGCCGGCCCGGGCAGGCCAGGACCGGCGTGGCGGCCGGCCCAGGTCGCGCTGTTCGCCGTGGCCGCAGTGGTTGCGGCCGGCGCCGTGCAGGTTGCCAGGTACGGCGCCGAGCACCAGCAGTACACGGGCTTCACGCAGTTGTGGCTTGCGCCGCAGCAGAGCAGCGCGGAACTTGCCAGCCTCGGCGTGGCCAACTACCAGGGCAGCACCGACAGCTACCGGCTGGTGCTGCGCCGCGGCAGCCGGGTCGTCGCCAGCTGGACGATCTCGCTGCGCACCGGGCAGACCTGGCAGCGGCGGGTGCCGCTGCGGCCGGGGCTGCGGACCAGCGCGGACCTGTTCCTGCTGCCCGATCTTGCCCACCCGTACCGGCATGTGGCCGTAAGCGCGACGGCGTCCAGCACCCCATGAGCGCCGACTCAGCGGCCGTCGTCGAGCCGGCGGCCAGCCGGGCGCGACCGGAATCGGGCGACAGCTGGCGGGCGAACCTGGAGCTCCTTGGCAATGCGAGCAGCCTGGTGGCCACCACCGGCGTGACCTCCGCGCTCGGTTTCGGCTACTGGGCGGTCGCGGCCAGGCTGTTCAGCCAGGAGGCTGTCGGCTACGGCTCGGCTGCCGTCTCGGCGATGACCGTGCTCGGCACGATCGGCATGTTCGGCATGGGCACCGTGCTGATCGCCGAGCTGCCGAAGCGGCAGGATCGCGGCTCGCTGGTGTCGGCCGGGCTCATCGTCTGCGGCCTGGGCTCCGGCCTGCTCGGCCTCGGCTTCGGCCTGGTTGCCCCGCACGTCAGCTCGCGATTCGAGGCCATCGTCGGCACGCCGGAGGAACTCGCGCTGCTGACGGTCGGCGTGCTGCTCACCGGCGTGACGCTGGTCTTCGACCAGGCCACGATCGGCCTGCTGCGCGGCGGCGTGCAGCTCACCAGGAACTTCGTGTTCTCGCTCGGCAAGCTGCTCGTGCTGCCGATCGCGGCGATCGCGGTGCATTCTGCCGTCGGCACCAGGATCAGCCTGTCCTGGGTCGCTGGCATGGCGCTGTCCCTGCTGGCAATCGCCGTCTGGCTGCGGTTGACCGGTACTCGCCTGCTGCGCTGGCCGGACTTGGCCATGCTGCGCAAGCTTCGCTTCGTCGCGCTCGCGCACAACTGGCTCAACCTGGCGATCGCGGTGCCGCCAGCGCTGATCCCCATCCTGGTCACCGTGGTCGTCTCCCCGGCGGCGAACGGCGCGTTCTACGCGGCATGGACGCTGGTGGGTTTCCTGTACATGATCCCCACCCACCTGTCCACCGTGCTGTTCGCGGTGGCATCGGGCGATCCGCGCGCCATCGCCAGGAAGCTCAGGTTCACGCTGCGGGTGTCGGTGCTGATCGGGCTGCCCGGCATGGCCGTGCTGGCACTCGGCGCGCATTTCATCCTCGGCCTGTTCGGGGCCGGCTACGCGGCCGTCGCCACGGTGCCGCTGCGCTTGCTCGTGCTGTGCTACGTGCCTGCCATCCCCCGGGTGCACTACATCGCGGTCTGCCGGGCGCAGGGCAAGGTATCGAGGGCGGCCGTGGTGATGACGGCCGCCGCCGCGGTAGAAGTCGCGAGCGTGGTGGTGGCCGGCTCGGCCGATGGCCTGGCCGGGGTGACGCTGGCCCTGGTGCTGGTCTTCTTGGCCGAGGCCGCGCTGACATCGCCCACCGTGATCAAGGCGGCGCTCGGCGCCGGCCGCCACCGCTGCCCGGCGCAGCCCGGCCAGGTCGCTGACCCAGAGCGCGCCGGGCCAGCACACCGGCGGACCAGGTCACGACCCCCTGGCGTCCCGGAGAGGACCAGATGACCAGCGCATATGCACTTCGGATCGTGGGCCAGCTTGCCGCGCCCGCGCGGGCGATGATGCGCAGGCACGCCAGGCTGAGCGCGCTGATCTGGAATGCGCAGTACCGGCTAGGCCTCTGGGACTACCTGGACGCTGCCGCGGACGGCGCACTCACCTGGTCGCTGATCGAGCGGTATGCGCCATCCCCAAGGATCCTGGACCTGGGCTGCGGCACGAGCGCCAACCTGCCGCTGCCGCCCGGCAGGTACCAGCGATACCACGGTGTCGACATCAGCGCGGCGGCAATCGCGCGGGCCCGCGCGCTCGGCCGGCCGCGCACCACGTTCGAGGTTGCCGACATAGCCGGCTATCAGCCGGCCGGCCGGTACGACGCGATCCTGCTGCGCGAGGTGCTGTATTACCTGGACTGCACGACCGTCGCGGAGTTCCTGCCTGGGCTTGCCAGGTTCCTGCGCGCGGACGGCAAGATCTTCGCCGAGGTCTGGGGCGGCTACGCCGCCGGTGACCTGGCCGGCATCATCAGGAACTGCGGGCTGCAGGTGGTGGCAGAGCGGGACAAGCCAGCTCACGGAGCGCCGCCAGGAAAGATCTTCGTCTTGGCTGCGGCACCACCGGCCGGGTGCGGGAAGACACCAGATGGGGAGGCAGTCGCGATGCACGAGCTTGGCCGGCCGGCCGACACCGGCTGCGACCCGCAGCCGCCGGATCGGCACGGCGAGGCCAGGATCCAGGTCAGCCTCACCGGCGTGCCGGAAACGCTGCTGTGGAATCTGTGCCAGCGGTCCGTGGCGGCCAGCGGCCGCCGGCCGCTGCTGCGCGATCCGAAGGGACTCGAGCTCACCGGCAAGATCGACTACCCCTTTGCCGACATCGCCGGGCGTCGTTCCGGCTGGTGGCATGCGGTCAGGGTGACCAAATTCGACATCGCGATCAGGCGGTTTCTGGCCAGCCACCCGGCCGGCACCGTGGTGGCACTCGGTGAAGGGCTGGAGACGCAGTTCTGGCGGGTGGACAACGGCACCGTCCGCTGGCTCACCGTCGACCTGCCGGAGACCGTCGAGCTGCGCACCCGGTTACTGCCAGACGGCCCCCGGCAGCGCACGCTGGCGCAGTCGGCTACCGACTTGAGCTGGGCAGATAGTGTCGATCAAGGCGCTGCCGTGCTGATCACCGCGCAGGGCCTGCTGATGTACCTGGAGCTGGCCGAGGTCGGCCGGCTTGTGGACATGTGCGCGCACCGGTTCCCCGGCCAGACGCTGCTGTTCGACGCGGTGCCGCCATGGATGCTGGCCAGCAGCCGGTCGGCAGCGCCGCCGCCGCACATGGACCGGCCGCCGTGGCGCTGGGCGGCCAGCCGGGCCGAGCGGCAGTGGCTGGCCAGCCTGCCCGGCGTCGCGGAACTGGCCGAGCTACGGCCGTGGCCCGGGCTGCGGCTGGCACCTGCCAGCCTGGCCCCGGTGGCCAGGCAGCTGCCCGGCGTCCGCGGCCTGCTGCCGGAGCTGCCGGTATTCAAGGCGAGGCTGGCCGGTGCGGATCGTCGTTGACCACGGCAGCTATGAGCTGCTGAATCTCGGTGACGTGGCGATGCTGCAGGCCTGCGTGGCCAGGCTGCGGCGGCTCTGGCCGGCCGCGGAGATCACGGTGATCGCGCACCCCGCGGCACAGGTGGCCGCCCTGTGCCCAGGCACGCGAGCCGTGCCGCGCAGCGATGGCGAGCCGCTGACCAGGCTCGTTCCCGGCAGCTACCGCGAGCCAGTGCGCAGCTTGCTGCCGTACCTGCAGGGCAGGCGCACCGGACCTGGACGCGGGCAAGACCGGCCGGCCACTTCTGTGCAGGCGATCGGCGCCGCCGACCTGGTCGTCGCGGCAGGCGGCGGCTACCTGACCGATTCGTTCCGCTGGTACGCCACCAGCGTGCTCGGCACGATCTCGCTCGCCCAGCGGCTCGGCAAGCCGACCGCAATGCTCGGCCAGGGCATCGGGCCGGTCCGGCAGCGGATGCTCTGGCTGCAGCTGCGCGCGGTGCTGCCGCGGCTTGACCTGCTGCTGCTGCGTGATGGCCGGTCAAGCCCTGAGCTGGCAGCCGCGGCCGGCGTGCCGGCCGCGGCGATCGCGGTCACCGGCGACGACGCGCTCGAGCTTGTCGGTGCTGCCGGGCCGGCGCCAGGCGGCGCCATCGGCGTCAACATGCGGGTGTCCGGCTACGCCGGGGTGGATGCCACGGTGGCGGCCGCCGTCGGGCAGGTCGTTGCCGAGACGGCGGAGGCGATCGGGGCGCCGGTCGCGGCGCTGCCGGTCTCCAGGTATGCAGACGCCGACCTGGCCGCCATCCGTGCCATGCTGCCACCGCGCGGAGCCGGGCTGGCCAGGGCCGAGGTCACGACTCCGCAGCAGCTGATCGCGGCGGCGGCGGGCTGCCGCGCGATCGTGACCGGTAGCTACCACGCCGCGGTGTTCGGGCTCGGGCAGGGTGTCCCGGTGGTGTGCCTGACCAGGTCGGCGTACTACGCGGCAAAGTTCGCCGGGCTGGCCGAGCTGTTCCCTGGCGCCTGCCTCCAGGTGTCGCTGGCCGCCGAGAGCTTCCCCGCCGACCTGCGGCTGGCGATCCGCACAGCGGTAGCGCTGCCAGAACCGGAGCGGCTGGCGGCACTCGACTCCGCGGCGCGCCAGCGCGCCGCGGGCCGGGCCGGCTACGCCCGGCTGGCAGGCCCGGTGACTGCCAAAGACGGCCGGCCGGTGGCGGCCGGCTGAATCAGCTGCCGGCCACCCGGTATCCGTCCCACAGCCTGCCGCCCGCCCCGGCCAGCACCAGGTCGGCAAGCTCGGTGAGCCGCTCCCGGTCAGGGAGCGCCGCGATCAGGCCGTCGGCTAGCTCGCGATCGGCCGCCCTCAGCTCGCGCAGCAGCCACTTGCCGCCGCCAAGCCAGTTCCCGGCGAGCAGCAGCGCGAGCTCCGCAGCCTCGGTGAACACCTGCCAGCTGATCACCGCGGTCTCGCCGGCGTCTCGGCTGCCTGCCAGGTCGTCGAGCAGGTCGGTCAGGCCGTACCTGCGCTGCGCGAGCTCGGCGCTGGTGAGCGGCGCCGGCCCGGCGGCGAGCACCGCCTGGGCCTGGGCGATGACCTGGCCGGCCAGGCCGCCGGCGTCGGCGAGCACCACGCCGCTGGTACACATCCTGGCCAGGTTCGGCTTGCGCCTGGCGGTGTCCCTGGCGAACCAGGTGCCGATCGACACCCGATCGTGCACGAACAGCTCGACCGGCCAGCCGTGCCGGCGCACCGACTCACGGAACGGCGCCGGCCGGCCCGCCAGCAGCACCACGATGTCCAGGTCAGAGGTGGCCGTCCGGTGCTCGGACAGCACGCCGCCACCGAGGAACGCGGCAAGCGGGTTGCCGAAGCGCTCGGCCACGATGCGGCTGGCTGCCTCGACGGGGTCCATGCCCGAATCCTTGCCATCGGCCCGACCGTGCGCACCCGGTTTCTCGCTGCCGCCGGGCCATCCTGCCTGGTGTGACACGATGACGCGGGTGAGCGTGCTGATCACCAACATCGGCGAGCTGGTCACCAACGCGCCGCAGGACGCGGTCAGCGTGGCCTCGCCTGGACCGTTCTGCGCGGTCAACGACGCCGCCCTGGTGATCGAGGACGGCCTGGTGGCCTGGGTCGGCCCGGCGGCGCAGGCACCGGCCGCGGACGAGCTGACCGACGCGGCCGGCCGCGCGGTGCTGCCAGGGTTCGTCGACTCGCACGCGCACCTGGTGTTCGCCGGCGAGCGCGGCGCCGAGTTCGCCGCGCGGATGGCCGGGCTGCCGTACAGCGCCGGCGGGATCCGCAGCACGGTCGCGGCCACCAGGGCCGCCAGCGACGGGCAGTTGCGGGCCGGGCTGGCGCGGCTGGCCGCCGAGCTGGCGGCGCAGGGCACTACCACCTTCGAGTGCAAGTCCGGGTACGGGCTGACCGTGGCCGACGAGGCGCGCAGCGTCGCGCTGGCGGCCGAGGTCACGCCGGAGGTGACCTACCTGGGTGCGCACGTGGTCCCGGCCGAGTACGAGTCCGACGTAGCCGGCTACCTGGACCTGGTCTGCGGGCCGATGCTGGCCGCCTGCGCGCCGTTCGCCCGCTGGGTTGACGTGTTCTGCGAGCGCGGCGCGTTCGGGGCGGACGAGGCGGCGGCCGTGCTGGCGGCCGGCGAAGCTGCGGGCCTGGTGCCGCGGGTGCACGCCAACCAGCTCGGGCCGGGGCCTGGCGTACAGGTCGCGGTGCAGGCCGGCGCCGCCTCGGCCGATCACTGCACCTACCTGACCGACGCCGACGTGGACGCGCTCGCCTCGTCCGGCGGCACCGTGGCCACCCTGCTGCCCGGCGTGGAGTTCTCGACCAGGCAGCCGTATCCCGACGCCAGGCGGCTGCTTGAGGCCGGCGTGACCGTGGCGATCGCCACCGACTGCAACCCTGGCTCCTGCTTCTCTTCGAGCATGCCGCTGTGCATCGCGCTCGCGGTCAGGGAGATGCGGATGACGACGCAGGAAGCCGTCTGGGCGGCAACCGCGGGCGGCGCGCATGCGCTGCGCCGCACCGACGTCGGGCACCTGGGCGTCGGCGCCCGTGCCGACCTGGTCATGCTCGACGGGCCGACGCACGCCTACCTGGCCTACCGGCCAGGCGTGCCGCTGGTCGCCCGCGTCTGGCAAGGCGGTGTCGCGCTCGGCCGCGAGTAGGCCTAGGCCTACCTCTGGCGTGGGCGCCGGCCTATGGCGGCCTCGCATACGCTGCGGCAGGCTGGATGTCATCCTGGCCGGTTCAGCGAGAGGAGTCCGGCAATGCAAGGTCGGCTGATTGGCTACCTGGTGCTGCTGGTGTGCGCGGCTCTCATCTGGTACCGGACCGGCCACGGCCAGCCGAAGACCTCGCGGGGGCGCCTTCGGGACCTGGCCTACTGCGCGGCGATGGTGGTGCTGGTGGCGTTTGCGGTGAGCCGGGCACCGTCCACCATGTGGGCCGCGGTCGCGGCCGCCATCATCCTGGTCATCGCACCGCGGATCGCGCTGACGCTGGTACCGATCGGGCTCATCCTGTTCGGCGTGTACGGGCTCGACGTGGCCGGCAGCTCCGGCTTCTGGAACTACCCGTCAGGCAACTACCTGGTCTTGCCGACCGGCAACTACGACATGACCTATTACCTGGTGCTGCCGCTCGGCTATGCGCTGCTCGGCCTCGGCGGCGTGCTGTTCTGGCGGAACGTCAACCACGAGACCGAGTGGTTCAAGTTCGTGTTCGGCCGGATGGCGGCCGCGCGCGGTCTCGACCTGCTCGGCTTCTTGCTGCTGCCGGTGCTGATGGCGCTGGTGGCGCTGCTCAACCCGCTGAACGTGACCAGCGGGCCAGGCCGCATTGTGGCGCCGCTGCTGGTGATCGTCGGCGGGTTGCTGGTGACCAGGAAGTGGCCGAGGGCTGCGGCCGGGCTGGCCGTCGGTGGGCTCATCCTGCTGGGGCTTGCCGGGCTGCTGGTCGCCAGCCGCTGGCCCGACAACTGGGCCACACCGAACGGGTACGTGCTCGACGGCCTCGTGTCCTATGCCAGCAGGTCGATCATGGCCCTCGCCCTGGCGCAGAACGTCGGCTTCATCGCGGCTGGCGCGTTCCTGGTGCCGAAGGCCATCCGGGTCAGCGACCTGCCAAATCCCGAGCTGCTGCGGCGGATCCAGCGGCTCACCGAGAGCCGCGCCGAGGTTGTCGACACCGCGGCCGCTGACCTGCGCCGGCTCGAGCGTGACCTGCACGACGGTGCGCAGGCCAGGCTGGTGGCGCTCGGCATGAGCCTGCGCGCCGTGGAGCGGCTGATCCCGACCAACCCGGACGCGGCGCTCGCGCTGGTGGCCGAGGCGAGGGAAACGTCGGCCAGGGCACTGACCGAGCTGCGCGAGCTGGTCCGCGGCGTGCACCCGCCGGTGCTTGCCGACCGCGGGCTCGGCGACGCGATCAGGGCGCTCGCGCTTGACACGCCGATGAAGATCGAGACCGACATCGACCTGCCGGGCCGGGTGGCCGCACCGGTGGAGACCGCCTGTTACTTCGCGGTGGCCGAGGTGCTGACGAACGCCGCCAAGCACTCGGGCGCGAAGGAAGGCAAGATCAGTGTCAGCCATGCCGACGGCGTGCTGCGGATCGCGGTGACCGACTTCGGCATCGGCGGTGCCGACCCGGCCCGCGGCACCGGGCTGGCCGGCGTGGAGAAGCGGCTGGCCAGTTTCGACGGCCTGCTCGCGGTCAGCAGCCCGGCAGGCGGACCGACCATCGTGGTGATCGAGCTGCCGTGCGCGATCTCTGGCCAGTCCGCCCTGGCCAGGCCGGCGCCGTCGGCGAGCCTGGCCTGAGCCGGGGCGGCCTGCGGCGGGTACGACCTGGAGCGCCATGCGTGTCGTTGTCGCTGAAGACCTGTTCCTGCTGAGGGACGGGCTGGTCCGGCTGCTCGAGGCGCATGACTTCGAGATCGCGGCCGCGGTGGACAGCGCGCCTGGCCTGGTCGGCGCGCTGCTCGCGGAGAAGCCGGACGTGGCGATCGTCGACGTCAGGCTGCCGCCGACGTTCACCGACGACGGGCTGCGCGCCGCGCTCACCGCGCGGCGCGAGGTGCCAGGCCTGCCGGTGCTTGTGCTGTCCCAGTACGTGGAGCAGCTCTACGCCCGCGAGCTGCTCGCCGACCACGCCGGCGGGGTCGGCTACCTGCTGAAGGACCGGGTGTTCAACGACGACCAGTTCATTGACGCGGTGCGCAGGGTCGCGGCGGGCGGCACGGTGATGGACGCCGAGGTGGTGTCCAAGCTGCTCGGCCGCCGGGCCAGGGACGAGCCGCTGGCCCGGCTGTCAGCCAGGGAACGCGAGGTGCTCGGGCTGATGGCCGAGGGCCGGTCGAACAGCGCGATCGCGCAGCGGCTGTTCATCACCGAGAAGGCGGTCAGCAAGCACAGCACCAGCATCTTCGGCAAGCTCGAGCTTGCGCCGTCCGACGACGACAACCGCCGCGTGCTCGCCGTGCTCGCCTACCTGAACGGCTGAGCATGCTCAGCCAACGGCCGGGTAGCCGCCGCGGAACCTGATCAGCGGCTGTCCCGCCGCCGCGGCGTACGGCACCGCGAGCACCTGACTGA
>JASHQL010000190.1 GCA_030039155.1 Streptosporangiaceae bacterium
TCGCCGACCGGGAGCCCGGCGTCGGCAAACCGGCCGGCCAGTCCGCGCAGGTCAAGCGCCTCCATGCTGCGCGCGTGCAGGCAAATGGCGCGCGAGCCGGTGCGCGGCCTGTCCCGGCGCTCGAGCACCAGGCAGGGCTGGCCGGCCAGGGCCACCTCGGCGGCGAGCATCAGTCCGGTCGGACCTGCGCCGACTACGATGATCTGGGCACTGCTGGCGTCCGACACGCGTCCTCTCCCGCCGTCGCCGCCGGATGTGAATGGCCCAATGGCGCAGGCCAACCTGCCGTTCTCTCCCAATAGGCATGAAGCTGCTTCATAATAAGAAACACGAGCCATGATCCGCTCTGCTGAAGGGAGCGCCTCGTTGGCATCCCCAGTGGTCGCCGATGTTCCCGCGCTGCTGGCGAATACATCGGCGCGCACGCTGATCCTCGGGATTGACAAGGCAGGCCGGATCCGCCAGCACGACCGCGGTGCCGCCGACGTGCTCACCGACGCTAAGCGCGGACTGATCGGCATCGAGCTCGGCGAGCTGCTGGCCGGCGGGCCGGCCCAGGCGGTCACGCTGGAGACGCTGATCGAGAGCGCCTGCGCCGACCGCGAGGGCACCGCGGTGCTGACGATCAGGGTGGCGCGCGGCGCGGTCACGGACGCGATCGTCACCGTGCAGCCGATCCGCTCGGCCGACCCTGACCTGGTCGCGCAGGCAATCCTGCGGATCCCGCAGGCGATCGACGAGCGGTTCCTCGACCCCGCGGTGATGCGCAGGTTGATGCTCGACGGCACGTTCAGGCGGATCGGTGGCGCGCTCGACATCGACCAGATGGCACCGGAGCTGCTCAACCTGATCGTGCCGCAGTTCTGCAACGCGGCAGGGCTGCTGGTGCTGGAGAGCCTGGTCGGCGAGGACGAGTTTCCGGCCGAGTCACTGGACGGCTCGAACCTGGTCAGGCGGCTGGCGATCGCGCACGACGACGACGACGCCGGCTGGGACGCGGCGTTCCCGACCGGCGAGATCCTGCGGTATCCGCCGGACACGCCGTACACCAGGTGCATGGACACCGGCGAGCCGGTGTGCGAGGTGCTCGCCGATGACAGCGCCGACATGATCGCCGGAGCCTGGCAGCGGCGGCCGGTCGCGGAGCTGCTGTCCGGGGTTTCGATGCTGCTGCTGCCGCTGATCGCCCGCGGCACCATGCTTGGCTTCTTCGTCTGCGTCCGGCGGGTCGGCTTCCGCAGGTTCGATCCATACGACGTGGAGATCGGCATGGAGTTCGCGGCCCGCGCGGCGATCTTCATGGACAACGCGCAGCGGTACAGCAGGGAGCGGGCGACCGCACTGACGCTGCAGCGCAGCATGCTGCCGACCGGCCTGTCCGCGCCGTCCTCGGTCGAGGTCAGGCACCGCTACCTGCCCGGCAGCAAGCTGATCGAGGTGGGCGGCGACTGGTACGAGTCGATCGCGCTGCCCGGCGGGCGGGTCGCGCTTGTGGTCGGCGACGTGGCCGGCCACGGCGTGCGGGCCGCGGTCACCATGGGCCGGCTCAGGACCGCGATCCACACCCTGGCCATGCTCGAGCTGCCGCCGGCCGAGACGCTGCAGGTGCTGAACGAGCTGATGCAGGAACTTGGCGCGCGCGAGCCGCACTTCGCCACCTGCGTGTACGCGATCTTCGACGCGGTGGCCGGGACCTGCGAGCTGGCTTGCGCCGGGCACCTGCCGCCGCTGCTGGTCCGCCCTGACGGCAGCAACGAGCTGCTCGACCTGTCCCCGTCGCCGCCGCTCGGCGTCGGCACCGGGCCGATCCAGAGCCGGGTGCTGGACATCGCGGACGGCAGCCTGCTCGTGCTGTACACCGACGGCCTGGTGGAGCGGCGGACCAGGGACATCGACGAGGGCCTGAACACGCTGAAGGAGATGTTCGGCCCAGGCTCGGCCGAGCGGCCGCTCGAGGACCTGTGCAAGGCGACGCTGGCCGGGGTGTACGCGGACCACCAGCGCGACGACATCGCGGTGCTGATCGCCAGGCTGCGCCGGATCCCGCGGGAGAACTTCGTGAGCTGGTCGCTGCCCGCCGAGCTGACGTCGGCGCGCCGGGCGCGGACGCTGATCCGCAAGCCGATGCGGCGGTGGGGGCTGGCCGAGCTGATCCCGACGGCCGAGCTGCTGGTGTCCGAGCTGGTGACCAACGCGGTGCGGTACGCCCAGGGCAAGATCGGCCTGCGGCTCGTGCTCGAAGGCGGGCTGGTCTGCGAGGTGCTCGACGACTCGGCCGCGCTGCCCAGGCTGCGGCATCCCGATGACGACGACGAGCGCGGCCGCGGCCTGCAGGTGGTCAGCCAGCTCGCGCAGCGCTGGGGCGCCAGGCGGGCGACCTCCGGCAAGGTCGTCTGGTGCGAGCTGCCGATCCCGTCACGCTAGGCCGGGGCCTGGTGGGTCGTCGGCGGCAGACAGCCTGACTGCCAGCTAGCAGCGGCCCATACTGCTAGCTGGCAGTCAGCGTCGGCGCGTGCTCGCTAGCCGTCAGCCAGCGGCGACTGCGCCGGGCCCACCCCGAAGGTCGGGCCGTCCGCGTGCGCCGGGCCGTCTGCCTGCGCGGCATGGCCGACCACCTGTGCGGCACCGACCTGCGCCGCACCGACCCGTGCGGCGCCGCGGGCCGGCCCGGCACCGCTGCGCTGCTTGATCGTCAGCTTGCCCTGTTTCATGATGCCGAGCCGCTGCGCCCGCCTGGCGATCATGCTGTCGTGCGTGACCAGCACCAGGGTCAGGCCGTGGTCACGCCACAGCTTCTCGAGCAGCCCGATGATGTCGTCCCTGGTGCCCTCGTCCAGGTTGCCGGTCGGCTCGTCGGCGAGCAGCACCTTCGGCTGCTTCACCAGCGCCCTGGCGATCGCCACCCGCTGCTGCTGGCCGCCGGACAGTTCGGACGGCAGGTGCCTTGCCCGGTCCGCCAGGCCGACATTCTCCAGCGCGCTCGCCGCCCTGGCCCGCCGCTGCTCGGTCGGCACGCCGAGCGGCACCAGCGCCGCCTCGACGTTCTCCTGCGCGGTCAGCGTCGGGATCAGGTTGAAGGTCTGGAAGATGAACCCGATCGACTGCGCCCTGACCCTGGTGAGCTGGGCCTCGCGCAGCTCGTTGAAGTCCTGCCCGTCGAACTGGATGATGCCCGAGGTGGGCCGGTCGAGGCCGCCGAGCATCTGCAGCAGCGTGGACTTGCCGTGCCCGGTGGGGCCCTGGATGGCAAGCCACTCGCCGTCCTCGATCACCAGGTCGATGCCGCGCAGCGCGTGCACGACGTCCCTGCCCTTCGGGTAGTCCTTGGTGACCCCGGTCAGCTTGTACATGACAGCCCCTCAGTGCTCGATGTTGCTGGTTGCGCCGTGCCTGGCCGGACGCTGCTCATGCCACCCTCGCCAGTGCCGCGGCAGGGCGCAGCTGGGCCGCGCGCCAGCCGCCGAAGGCGCCGGAGATCAGCCCGCCGAGCACCGCAAGCAGCACCGCGGCCAGGATGGCCTCGCCGGTGACCGCCGCGCTCAGGTGCACGTGCACCACCGAGTTGCTCGCGGCGTTCGCGAACCTGAACCGGTTGCCGCCGGTCGAGCCGCCGCCGCCGGGGAACCCGCCGCCGCCGGGGAAGCCGCCGCCGCCGAACGTCCGCGCCCCGCCTGGCGTGCCGGAACCGGTGGTCTGGCCGGGCGAGGCGGTGAGCGACCCGGTGAAGTGGTTCACCAGCGCCGCGCCGACGTAGCCAAGCCCGATCCCGATCACGCCGCCGATCGCGCCGATGACCAGGGACTCGCCGACCACCTGGCCGACCACCCGGCGGCTGCGCCAGCCGAGCGCCTTCAGCGTGCCGAACTCGCGCACCCGGCGGGACACCGCGGAGATGGTCAGCAGGCTGGCCAGCAGGAACGCGGCGGCCAGCACCGCGATCGACAGCCAGCGGCCCAGGCTGCTGGCCAGGCTGGCGGTGCTGGACAGCGAGCCGGTCAGCTCCTTGGCCAGGTCGTCCTGGTTGGTCACCTTCGCCTTGGGCAGCAGCGTCGAGATCTCGCTGCTCACGCTGCCCACCGTGCCGGCGTTCGACGCGGTCACGTACACCGAGGTGACCTCGCCCTTCAGGCTCTTGCCGCCGATGGTGCCGAGCGCCTGCGCCCGCTCCAGCGGGATGTAGACGTCGGGCGGGTTGCTGCTCGGCGACTGGCTGACGATGCCGATGACCTTGAACGAGGTCTTCGCGATCGTGATGGTCGAGCCGACCGACAGCTTGTCCTTGGCGTAGTTGGAGTTCACCAGCGCCACGTCGGAGTCGGCGTCGGCCGAGGTGAACGTCCGGCC
This sequence comes from Streptosporangiaceae bacterium, assembly GCA_030039155.1. GTDB lineage: Bacteria > Actinomycetota > Actinomycetes > Streptosporangiales > Streptosporangiaceae > JOPF074. Next base: position 4,345 of record JASHQL010000190.1, read on the forward strand.
CGCGACCTTGGTCGCGCTGCTCAGCGGACCGGCAGCGCCGGCGTTGCCGGACAGGTCCACGCCGTCCACGCTGATCGTCGTCGGCGCGTGGAACGTGCCGGTGCCGCCGCCTCCGCCGCCGAACCCGCTACCCGAACTCGAATTCGGGATCGTGAAGCTCGTCTTGGTGTCGGTCAGCGTCAGCCCGCCTGCCACCGCCGCCACGTTCTTCAGCTTGCCGATCGCGGACACGTCAGACGAGGTGAGCGTGCCCTCGCCGAACGCGGTCAGGTTGTCCTCGGTGATCTTCGTGCCCGCCTTCGGCCGCTTGCCGCTGCCGCCGGAGCCGAAGTGGAAGAACGTCGGGCGGCCGCCGCCGAAGCTGGACGTCGACGGCGTCTTGGTCACCGCGATATCGGTGTCCAGCCCGTACAGCGAGTGCAGCACCTCGCCCTGCGCGGTCTTGACCCCGCTGGACAGCGCGGTGACCGTCAGCACCAGGCCGATGCCGAGCGCCAGCCCCAGGCTGATGATCACAGCCTGGCGCATCCGGCTGCGCAACTCCCGCCGGAGGTAAGTGAGAAACATCGATGACTCCTCAAACCCGACTGCAGGTTGGGCCTGGTCGAGTGACCCGGCCTGCGCCAGACCTGCAGTTCGCTGACGTACTCAGCTGGCCGGCGCCGAAGTCGATAGTGCAGGCGCTGCCTGAGTGTTTGCTGAAGCACGGCTGCGAGGTTCCAGGTACCGAGCGTGACCGGTCCCGGCCTTCAGCGGGTCCGAGGCTAGCGCCTGACGTACAGCTTGAGCCAGATGTCGGAGCTCTGCCAGAACCACACCTGCCGGAAGTGCAGGCCATGCAGCACCGAGCCGGCCGGGCTCGACGAGTCGATTTCCACGATCCACAGCCGGTGCACGTGCGACAGCCGCTGCCTGAGCACGGCCAGCGAAACGTTCGTGCCGCCCAGCGTGCCTGAGGCGATCGGGCCCTTGGCGGTCTCGATGTTCCGCAGCTGGCCGAGGCCGTCGGGATAGGCCGCGCCGAAGCTCTCGGCGTTCGGGTTCGGGTAATACACCACGTCGCCCGGCTGCCTGGAGATCGAGATGAGCATGTCGGCCTGCCGGATGTTGTCGCCGTGGCCGCCTGGCTGGCGGTACCCGACCAGCCCGTTGAAGCCGAGCACCACGATCACCGCGAAGGCCAGCACCCCGATCGGGCGCCACAACGCGGCCAGTGCCGCACCGCCGAGCAGCACGGCCGCCGGGACGCAGAACAGGATGTAGCGGAAGGTGTAGACCGGCGTGATCGTCGAGGCGCCGAGCAGCAGCGCGGGCGGCAGCACCAGCCAGGGCACGGTCAGCGCGGCGAGCGGCCCGAACCGGCTCGACCGCAGCCCGCCAGAGGTCTGCACCGCGGTGACCACGATGCCGGCCACGATCACCAGGAACACCCCGAGCGACATGAGCTGCGTGCCGAGCAGCTTGGTCACGCTGACCAGGCCGGAGTAGCCGGGCATGGTGAGCCAGCTGATCTGGCCGCGCTGCTGGTAGCCGAGGTACAGCAGCGGGCTGCTCAGCAGCACCGCGACCGCCGCGCAGGCCAGCCAGGCCAGCGCCAGCCGGACCCTGGACGCGCCGGGCAGCGGCCGGCGGCAGATGAGCAGCATGGTCAGGGCGTGTGCCGGGATCAGCAGCAGGCCGAAGATGTTCAGGATGCCGAGCAGGCTCAGGCTGGCCGCATAGCCGATCCACCAGCGCTGCCGGCCGAGCCAGCCGCGCGGCCCGCGCCTGGCCGCCTCCACAGCCTGCCCGGC